>JBBIMN010000166.1:0-5220 GCA_037444385.1 Acidobacteriota bacterium
CCACTTGAAGCGAGAGGAAAGAAACGCCGAGGCCATAGGCAAGAAAGGCGTATAGATACAGGGCCATCTCCAGCGAGAGCGTGAAGAAATCGCCCCAAAGCTTGATGCCTTCATAAATCGCGCCCCAGGCGATCAGTCCCAGAAGCAGGCCCTGCGGCCAATGGTTTCCGGGAGGGAACTTCCACCATGCCAACGCCGCAAAGAGAAACCCCAGGAGGCCAAGGGCAGCGACGGTCCGCCTTATCGCCGGGACCGGTTCGCTAAAACGCCAGAAGGACGAGAACGCGCCCTCGGACTTGGCCATGTTCGCATTATGCCAAAGAAAGAAAAAAAAGAAAAGCAACGCTTGCCAGGCCAGACACTTGCCCGGCCAGGGAATTGACCGGGTGGGCGTAGTGTTGGTATTATGACCGCCCGGTCAGTAAATGGCCGGCGGAACCGTATGGAGAGGTCGTGAACGTCAGGAAACCGGAACTTAAAGCGCAAAGGCTTGAACCGACACGAAGGGCGATTCGCGGCGCAGGCGTCAGGCTGCTTTCCGCGCATGGGCCGGAGGCGCTTACCATGGAGCGCGTGGCAAAGGAGGCGGGCCTGGCAAAGGGCACGCTCTACCTATACTTCAATGACAAGAAGGCGCTGTTGGAATCCATGAAAGAAGAGGCGCTGCGCCCGTTGCGTGAAGAAATGGCGGAGATCCTGAAGGGCAGCCTGCCTCCGCGTGAAAAGCTCGTAAAACTTGTAATGCGCCACGTCTGCTACTTCGACGAGCACCGCGATTTTCTAAAGGTTCTTCTTTGGCAGCGCCAGATAGTCGAATCGTTCGCGAAGCGGCGCGAGAGCGATCCATACCGCTCTTTCGTGGAACAGGTCGCCTCAGTGATAAGTGATGGCATTAATAGCAAGGCGTTTCGGAACGTGGACGCCGCCAAGGCTGCCATCATGTTCGTGGAAGCTGACATAGCGCTCGCAAGCCAACGGCTTCTTGCATCGTCATCCTGTGAGCCGGAGAAGGACGCCCGCTTGCTGCTCGACATTTTTTTTAACGGAGTTTCGGCAAAGAAAACGTGAGTTCCAGGAGACGGTGATGAAGAAAATGCAGATATTGGCGCGCCGCCCGGCATTGGCAAAAGCGCCAGCCGCCGCAGCCGTGTTTCTCGCGCTCTCAGCGTGCGCGCACAATCCTCCAAGGGTCTACGGCGCGCCCGGCACGGCTCCGGCGGCCAACGTGCTCTGGGCTCCTCCGCCCCAGGCGGTTGCAAATCCGAAGGCTCCAAGCGCCGCATCCGCCGGGCTTCCAGCGGAGATAGCGGCGCGAGCCTCATCGCTGACGCTGGCCGACATCGTGGACGTGGCTCTAAGGCAGAGCCCGCTCACCGCGCAAGCTTGGGCGGAGGCTCGGTCCGCCGCCGCGGCGTACGGCAGCGAAAGGTCGCAGTACTATCCGGCGCTGAACGCATCGGCCTCTTTTGGCAAGGCCCAGGGCTCCATCGCGAATGGGAACATAGCCTATTTCCAGAAAAGCTACGGCCCGAGCGCCGATCTGACGTGGCTCCTTTTTGACTTCGGCGGCCGCAAAGCGGCCGTGGAGGAGAAACGCCAGGCGCTTCTTGCGGCGGACT
Organism: Acidobacteriota bacterium; assembly: GCA_037444385.1. Classification (GTDB taxonomy): domain Bacteria; phylum Acidobacteriota; class UBA4820; order UBA4820; family DSQY01; genus JAEMPZ01. Next base: position 1,620 of record JBBIMN010000166.1, read on the forward strand.
GGTCGCACAACTCCGCCATACAATCGGTCATTCTTGGCGTCGAGCAGGCTTACTACGACTACGTCAACGCGAAAGCGCTTTTGGACGCCGCGGAGGCGAGCCTCAAAGACGCCGGCAGCAACCTGGAAGCGGCGGAAGCGCGCCATTCCGTCGGCGTGGCGACCATAGCCGACGTTTTGCAGGCGCGCACATCTAAGTCGCAGGCGCAGCTTCAGGTGGACACCTACACGGGCCAGATAGCAACGACCCGCGGAGGGCTGGCTACGGCGATGGGCCTTCCCGCCAACACGCCTTATGACGTTGCTCTCCCGCCAGGGGAGCCGCCGTCAACGACCGTCTCCGAAGCGGTGGAACGCTACCTCGAAGAGGCGCAACGGCGGCGCCCCGACCTCGCGGCCGCAAGGTCGCGGGCGGTGGAAGCAGAAGCCCGCGCGAGAAAGATCAAAGCCCAGGCATACCCCTCGCTTTCAGCCACCGGGACGGCCGGAAGAACCTACTACGACAGCAGGGACCTCTACGGAAACAGTTACAACATAGGCATCCAACTGAGAGTCCCTCTTTTTACTGGCTTCAAGAACCGCTACGGCCTCATGCAGGCGAAGGCCGATCTCGACGCGGCCAACGCTGCGCTCAAGGGGCAGGAACAGGCGGTGACGCTTCAGGTCTGGTCAAGCTACTACGGCCTGAAGACCGCCAGCCAGCGCCTCAAGACGACCCACGACCTGATGCAGAGCGCGACCGAATCATACGACGTGGCGCTGGCGCGCTATAAGGAGGGAGTAGGCACGATTCTCGATCTGCTCCAGGCGCAAAGTTCCCTTGAAAACGCGAGGGCCCAAAGCATAGAGGCCCGCTCCGACTGGTTCACGTCGGCGGCGCAGCTCGCTTACGACACGGGCTCGCTGTCGCTTGAAGACCCAAACCTGAAAAACGCCGTCCCCACTGTTGTTCCTAAGGAGACCACCCCATGAAGCGCCCCATGATTGACGCCCGCTCGACAACGACACTGGCCGCGGCTGCGGCCTTGATTCTTTTGGCCGGCTGTTCCGGTGGGGGGAAGGCGGGTGCTCCGCCTGCCGTTCCAGTGACGGCGGCGAAGGCCGCGCGCAAGGACGTTCCTCAACTACTTTCGGCCATCGGTTCGGTCGAGCCCTATACGACGGTCGGCGTCAAAGCGCAGGTCGGCGGGGAACTGCAGCGCGTGCATTTCCAGGAGGGGCAGGACGTCAAGAGGGGTGATCCGCTTTTCACCATTGACCCTCGCCCCTACCAGGCGGCGCTGAGACAGGCCGAGGCCAACCTGGCTCGCGACAAGGCGCAGGCCCAAAGCGCCAAAGCCAACGCCAGCCGCTACGCCGAGCTGGTGAAAAAGGACTACGTCACTCGCCAGGATTATGACAACGCCGTGGCGCAGGCGGAATCGCTGCAAGCTTCGGTCAAGGCTGATGAGGCCGCGGCCGATAACGCCAGGCTGAATCTTGGATACTGCACGATCCGCGCTCCAATGGATTGCAGGACGAGCAACCTGCTTGTCCAGCAGGGCAACCTCATCAAGGCGAACGACGTCCCGCTCGTGGTTCTAAACCAGATCACGCCCATCTTCGCCGCCTTCTCCGTTCCGGAGCAGATGCTCGGAGATGTCCAGCGCGCCATGGCCTCCGGCAAGGTCCCGGTGACCGCCCAGCCCGAGGAAGGCGCGGCGGCAGCCGGCGAATTGGCGCTGGTCAACAACCAGGTGGACTCTTCGACGGGCATGGTGCTTTTGAAAGCGGCCTTTCCCAACGCCGGCAAGGTTCTCTGGCCCGGGCAGTTCGTCAATGTCACCGTGACCCTTTCTACCCTCAAGGATGCCATAGTCGTGCCACCGCAGGCGGTGCAGCCGGGCCAGAAGGGGGACTACGTTTTCGTCGTGGGCAAGGACATGGCCGTGGAGATGCGGCCGGTCAAGACGGGCCAGAAAAACTTGGCGGGAGCCGTTATCTTGAGCGGGCTTCAGCCGGATGAGACGGTTGTCACCGACGGACAGCTTCGCCTCTTTCCGGGCGCGAAGGTTGAGATAAAGGACAGCCTGGAGACATCCTCCGGTTCCAAAGGCCAGGACTCGAAGCATGAGTAGCCACTGCGAAAATAAAGCTGGAGGCGCCTGATGAACCTTTCCGAACTTTTTATCCGCAGGCCGGTCATGACGACGCTTGTGATGCTTGCTCTTCTTTTTTTCGGCGCCGCCGCCTACCGAATGCTTCCCGTCAACGACCTGCCCAACGTGGATTTTCCGACGATCCAGGTCAGCGCCTCTCTGCCTGGCGCGAGCCCGGAGACGATGGCCTCGGCCGTGGCGCTGCCTTTAGAAAAGCAGTTCGCGACGATCGCCGGCATTGACTCGATGACCTCCACGAGTTACCTCGGTTCCACGACGATCACGCTGCAGTTTTCGCTGGACCGGAACCTCGACGCCGCGGCCCTCGACGTGCAGTCGGCCATTTCCGTGGCCCAGGGACAACTGCCTAAGGACATGCCCACGCCACCTTCGTACCAGAAGGTCAACCCCGCCGACCAGCCGATTCTCTATCTCGCGCTGACATCGCCCACCCTTCCAATGTACCAGGTTGACGAGTACGGCGAAACACTAATGGCCCAGCGCATTTCCATGGTGAGCGGAGTCGCGCAGGTGCAGGTCTTCGGCTCGCAGAAGTACGCCGTCCGCGTTCAGGTGGACCCGAACACTCTCGCGAACAAGGGCATCAGCCTGAGCCAGGTCTCGGGCGCCATTGGGAACGGCAACGTCAACCTTCCCACTGGAACCCTGTACGGCCCTCAAGTCGCCTATACCGTCCTTGCCAGCGGCCAGCTCGCGAATGCCGCGGCCTTCAGGCCCCTCATCGTCACGTACAGGGATGGCCAGCCCGTGCGTCTCGAGGCGCTTGGCCACGTTTACGACAGCGTGGAAAACGACAAAACCACGGCGTGGTACATTGACAAGGATCACAACCAGCGGTCGGTCGTCCTCGCGATAAGGCGCCAGCCCGGAACCAACACCGTCGCCGTGGCCAAGGCCGTAAGAGACCTGATCCCCACCTTCGAGCGCCAGCTTCCCTCGTCCGTGACCCTGCAAACGCTCTACGATCGCTCTGAATCCATCAAGGCCTCCGTCAGCGACGTCAAGTTCACGCTGCTTCTAACCCTATGCCTGGTCGTGCTCGTCATATTCCTCTTTTTAAGAAACGCCTCGGCCACGGTGATCCCGGCGCTTGCTTTGCCGATGTCCATCGTAGGAACCTTCGCCCTGATGTATCTCATGGGATACAGCCTTGACAACCTTTCGCTCATGGCGCTTACGCTGGCCGTGGGCTTCGTCGTTGACGACGCCATCGTCATGCTTGAGAACATCGTCCGCCATATGGAAATGGGTACGGGCCTGATGGCAGCCGCGCTGGACGGTTCGAAAGAGATAGGCTTCACGATCCTCTCCATGACCATCTCGCTAGTTGCCGTCTTCATCCCGATTCTTTTCATGGGCGGTATTCTTGGGCGCCTCTTCCACGAGTTCGCCGTCACTATCGGCGCGGCGATCCTCATCTCCGGCCTCGTCTCGCTTACTCTC
>JBBIMN010000167.1:0-5219 GCA_037444385.1 Acidobacteriota bacterium
CGGCGCAGCACAACCGTCGCCGAAGGCATCCCACTTCCATCGCGGAATTTGGGACAGTTGAGTGTGGAGTGAGGAGAAACAGAAGGGCCTCTGTCTCTCCACACTCCACTCTCCGCTGCACTTCAAAAGCCTCTACTTCCCGAAGGTTATTCGCACTTGCAGGAAGACCTCCCGCTCAGGCGCGGGCTGGTATGAGTTGCCGTCCGGGTCCGGTTCGGTGAAGGCGATGTACTCCTTATTCCCCAGGTTGCGGCCGAAGAGCATGACCTCACCGTCCGTTCGCGTGGTCTTCCACTTGTAGCCCACGCGCGCGTGGTAGAGCGTATAGCCGCCTATGTAAGGGACATTCGTAAAGTCAACGTAGGCGCGGCTCTGCACCTCGGCCGCTGTTCCAAAGGTCCAGTTGGAGCAAGGGTCGTACTGGAGGTCGAGGTAGCCCTGGTGCCTGGGCGTGTTCGGAAGGTAGTTGCCGCTCTCGTCGAGCCCTTCCGGCGAATAGAGCGTAGTGTAAACAAAATTGGAATAGGTGTAGGCCAGTTGAGCCGTGAATTCCGGCACCGGCCGCCAGCCCAGGGCCAGCTCCATGCCATTACGGCGGCTGGAGCCGGCGTTGCGGTAAAAGGTTTCAAGTGGACGCAAATCCACGCGGTACCGCTGGAACTCGTTATCCGTGGTCAGGCGGTAAAAAGTGACGTCGTAAGAGAAAGTGGAGCCGATGGTGCCCCTCGCGCCCGCCTCTTCGCCCCTTGATTCGGCTGGGACCAGTTGCTGGTTGAAACCGCCGATGTAGAGCGGGTTGGCAACGAGCTGCTCGGTGTTCGGCGGCATGAAGCCCTGGCCCCAGCTTGCGTACAGGCCAAAGGTGGGGAGCGGGTTAAAGGTGACGCCGGCCCTTCCCGTGGTTTTGGTAAAGCTCTTGCTGCCGCTAAGGTCCACTCCGCCAGCCTTGAGGTTGTCGCTCAACTCGTTGTGGATGTCGTCGTTGCGCGCGGCGAAAACCAACGCCCAGCGAGGGTTCAGTTCGACGCGGTCCTGTGCCCAGAGGCCCGTGGCGCGCTGGTGGATGCTGTTGTCGGACAGCTTGTCCGTGCCCTCGATCGCGCCGCCAAGGTTAGGCTTTGTGTAGGCGCCGATATCCTGCCAGTCGGCGTCCACGCCTAAGCTCAAGTGATTGTTCACGGTTTCCTGCCCAGCGTGGTAGGTATACATGAGCGTGGCTCCGGGCGTGCCGAGGTCTCTGTGGATGATTGAAGAGGGGACCGATTCGGTGTACTGCGTGTGGCGGTAGTAGGTGGAGAAATCGAGGTCATGCGCCGCGGCTATCTGCCAGTGGCCTGAAACCGCCGCCGTTCCCCGTTTAGTAAGCTGGTACTCATTGTAGGTAATCGCGTCGGGGTTGGCCTGGCGCCTGTCCTCGGCGAGCCACGTGCTGTTGAGCCCCTCCGCGTTCTGGTTAAAAAAGTCCGTCCCGGCCACGATGGCGGTCAACCGGAAGCTGGACCCCATCTGCCAGTGGAACTTGCTGTAGAGGTTCGTCGCGCGAAACGCCGTGTGGTCGCGGTATCCATCGCCAGTCATGCGCTGTCCCGTAACGGCGTATCCGAAGTCGCCCTGAGTGCCGCTCGCCCCGGCTTCCGCGCGGCGGAAGAGGTGGGAGCCGCCCTCGGCTTCCACGTTTGCGTCCACCGGGCCAGGCCCTGGGTTTCTTGTAATGATGTTGATGACGCCGCCCGCCGCCCCGCCTCCGTAAAGCGCCGCCGCCGGGCCCTTCAGAACCTCCACGCGTTCAACGGATGACCAGATGACGTCGAAAAGATCCGGCGCGTAGCCGGTGGGGTCGTTGAGCGGGATGCCGTCAATCAGCACCTTAATGCCCCTTATGCCGCTCTCCGTCAGTATGCCCTGGCCGCGAATGCTCAGGTGGACGCGTTCGCCGTCGGCCTGGTTGTCCACCTTGATGCCGGGAACAAGCTTTAATGCTTCGTCCACCGCCGTCGAGCGCGGCATGGCGTCGAGATCCCTCTCGCCTACCACCTGCGTGCTTGAAGGGCTCTCACGAAGCGGTATGGCCTGTCTTTGCGCCGTGACGACGACGGTCGTGTTGTTCGTCTGGGTTTGGGGTTGGTTTTCGTTTGCCGGATTTGCCGGCGTTTCCTGCGCCGCCGCCAGAAGCGACAATCCAGCGGCCAGCGCTGCCGCGATGCAAGCGCGGTGAATCACAATTTTAGCGAGATTGGTCATCATCTCGTGTTTCCTCCTTTGAGGTGCGAGGCGGCATCAAGGCCACCCCGGTCCGTCCCTGCGGCTTGCGCCATTACGCTCCATCAGCGTCCAGACGGAAGATTCGCCAGTTTACGCGCATTGAGAAGGGGGGGCGCTGATAGATTTCGCGCCCGTAGAAAACTCTAGATCCTCAGTTGAAGCGTGCTCGGTTTACGGGGGCGAATCCGGGTGAACGGGCGCCGGATTGGCGCTCGCGCCAGTTCGGCGCCGTGCTGGGGGGCACTCGCCGGGATTGCCAAGGTGTGAACCACGCCAGGTTGCAGCGCGGCCTCATTGCGGCCGGAAAACTCCTCCGCCTCAAAACCGCCCGCGTGTTCGTCCCGGCCTGGCCGCGGCGCCTCTTCTCGCAGCCACAGCTCGCCATCGCGCATGGAAACCCGCGCAATGTTCACGTCCGTGTCTGCTGTCTCCGCGAGCCTCGCGAAGAGCCGGCCGGCGGAAATTTGGAATGGCTCGCTTCGCGCCCATAAGAGTTCTCGCCCCTTCTCTCCTCGCCTCAAAACGATGCGGGCGCGAAGAGAAGGCAGGCCATCAGGAACATGCCACGAAAAGGCTCGCATGGCCGGTTCCTCGCACTCCGTCAGACGCAGCGTCAACGGGCCAGGCGTCTCGCACTGAAGCAGAAGCTCGAACTCATCCGTGTCAGACGGAAGCCCGTTCCATGTTACGCTGACCACTTGTCCAGCGTGGACGATTCCGCCGCCAGAGACTTTAAGCAATGAGGGATTGCCGGAGGTTCCAGCCACGCGCGCCCAAGCCTGGCCGCAAGCGAGCAAGAGTAGAACCAAGAAGAAGGCCACGCTCTTTGCGGCCTTGCGCCATGCCGCCAGGGTAAAGGGTGAAGGGCCAGTGGCCAGGGGCCAGGGGCCAGGAAAAAGGTCGAAGGTTGCATCATGAAGGATGAAGTGTTGTACTTCCTTCTCATTGAAAAAGATGCCAGCACCTTCCCTCATACTTCCGCCTTCATGCTTCACACTTGCCCTCGTTCTCCTGACACCTCACTCGCTTCACGCTTCACTTTTGATGCTCGTTGCTCAGCCATGCACCGAAATCCGAGAAGGCCGCTTGGTTTTCCACGATACGGCGATAGAAGAGCACGCCACCCTCCCCGGTTATTGTACTTGATTTCGGTTGCCAAATTCCATCGGGCGTGACCTGAGACCTGATAGTGGTTGCCGTCCTGCTCGTGAAGCGCGGCAACGGGTCCGGGGAAAATTCAGCCTGAGTCGGCGTCCCGGCTTCGGGATATAAGAGCCTATCTCAAAAACAACTTGTTTTCTTTCCACTTGCGCCCTTGGCAGCTTCCCCGGCGGATGATCTCTTTTTGAATGGCCGAGAGCACCTTTCGTTTCTCCTGGCACCAGGCCGGCGCTACGAGGATTCCCGCCGGGCGCTCGCCGGTGACGCGGTGGATGGTTGTATCTGGAGGGAGTATCTCAATCAGGTCCGCCGCAAGCGAAACGTACTCCTCCAAGCCGAGCAATGGCAGCCCGCCCTCTTGGTAAACGGTTTCCAGCCTGGAGCCTCTGACCACGTGAAGCGGGTGAAGCTTCACGCCCCATGGTCCAAGCCTCGCGGCCTCTTCAAACGAGGCGGTTATCATCTCCCTTGTTTCGCCGGGCAATCCGGCAATCAGGTGGAGCACGAATGGAATGTTCCTTCGTCCGAGCGCTCCGCAGGCGGCTACCGTGGCGGCGTGAAGGTGGCCACGGCCCATCGCGTCAAGCGTCGCGTCGTGCATCGTCTGCATGCCAACCTCAACCCAGAGGAAAGTCCCTGCTTTGAGATCAGAGAGAAGATCGAGCATATCTTCGGACAGGCAGTCGGGCCTCGCGCCGAAGGCCAGCCCGGCGACGCCGGGAACGACCGAGGCCGTCTCGGCCAACTCGCGGACCGTCGCCAGGGACGCGTAGGTGCTGGTGAAAGCCTGGAAGTAGGCGATCACCCCGGCGTCCCCCCTGGCGAGGGCTTTTTCAGCACCGCGCTTGAGGGTCTCTGGCCACGGGAGGATTCTAGAAGGGCCATCCGGCCCGGAGCCGCCGGTGTCGCACCAGGCGCAACCGCCGATCCCTCTCGTCCCGTCGTGGTTTGGGCACGTTCCTCCGGGATCCAGCGCCACCTTCGTCACGCGCCCGCCGAAGCGCGCTTTCAGATATGCGCTAAGCCACCGGATAAATGCGGGCGAATCCGCCACTACTCGTCCTTGAAAAGTATTGGCGTGCTCTGGACGCCGGAGGGCGGGTAGTCGCTATATGAACGGACTCCCTTGTCATCAACCGACATGTACATCATCCTAAGCACCGGCGCGCTGTTCCTGAAGGGGACATAATAGCGGTCGTAATCGGCCGGCGTAGCCAGAAGGCGCTTCGCCTCCTGCAAGAGTTCGTGGTTGCCGTAATCTTCAAGAATGGCGAAGACGTACCTGACGGTCGCGGCGTAGGGCGGAATCTTGTTTCCATACTTTGCCACGGCGTTTTCGCCCGCGTTGTAAGCGGCGAGCACGAGCGGCACGTTCCGGGGGAAAAGGGTCTGGAGAAGCGAAAGAAAGGCGGTCCCGCCCTCGATGTTCTGATCAAGGTCCCATGGGTCTTTGACGCTGAAGCGGCGGGCCGTTTCCGGCATGAGCTGCATCAGGCCGATGGCGCCACGTTTGGAAAGCGTGTAATGCTGGAAGCCGGACTCGGCTTGCACGAGCGACGTGACCAGGTGGTAGTCGAGGCCGTGGCGGTCGCATGCCGCCTTGAGCTTCTGGCGGATTTCGGCGCGCGCGGTGTTGGAGACCTTTGGCAGCACCGCGGAGGGCGATTCAAGCGCCCGCGAGGCTTTGCTCCCCTTGTTCGTGATGACGACGCGTCCCTGGGCGTCGCGCTCCGCGCGCACCTGGGCGGCCGCGCCCACCGCCAGTACCGCCAAACCGATGATGAAGACCAGGTTCC
>JBBIMN010000168.1:0-5206 GCA_037444385.1 Acidobacteriota bacterium
CGCCGCGTTGCCACGCGGCGCCTGCCTGTGCGGTGCACGCAGACAGGCGGCGGGCAGGCGGCTTGGCAAAGCCAACCCTGGAGGGAGGCGCGAGCGGGATGGCCCAGGACTTCGGCCTCGCTGCCCACCCTCCACTTCCTCGAAGAAGCCCTTTGCGAGATTGGCTTTGCCCGTGGAGGGGGAGTGCCCCGAAGGGCCAACCGAGCGTTTCGGTTAGCTCTGCCAGCGGAACGCGAAAGAAAGGCCCCTCCCTCTTAATAGAAAAGGGGGTTCATTGCGGCGCGGTACAATCATCAACGAAGGCGCAATATTTCCGTCGCGGCATTTCGGTTGAGGCTGCCTCGTGAACCTGGCCCAGTTTCACCCATACCTAAAGGCGGTGGCTTCCCTGTGGGAGCCTTCGCCACCGGAGCGCTTTCTTGAGCCTCCGGGCGGCTGGAAGGCCTTCGCGCGCTACCTTGAGCGGGCCAAGATGGCCGGTTTCTACCATTCCCGAATTGTCGCCCTCCGCGCGCAAGCCATGTTTCCAGATGATTTTCTCGAAAGCCTCCAGCGCTTTCGCTTCCACGTGGCAGCGCAGGCGAGCCGCCTTGAAGCGGCGGCCGAGGAGGCCTGCGCCGCCGTTGAAAAAAGCGGCCACAAAGCCGTCCCTTTGAAGGGGCTGTGGCTGAACCGAAAGATTTACGGAGACGCTTCACTCCGCCGAACGACCGACGTGGACATTTTCATTTCTCCGGAGGCGCTCCCTCCTCTGGAGGAGCATCTCTTGGCTCTCGGTTACAGCCGCATGGCCCCGGAACACAAGATAGTCTGGCAGGCGGTTTATAAAGGCGTGGGGCTCCTTCCGGTTGAAGCCCATCTCCTTCTCTCCACGCCGGACGAGAATCCGCCGCCATCGGAGGAGATGCTTGCCAGGGCTGGAGGCTGGGGCGAACCTAATGAGGGGTTGGAGCTTTCGGACGCTCTAATCTATCTGGCCATCAACAACACGAGGGACAACCTCATCCTTTTTCCCGGGAACCTCCACGACGTCGCCGTAATCGCGGGCCTGCTCTCGCCGGAAGCGTGGGAGTCCGTCGTCGAGCGCGCCGCGCGGTGGAAGTGGCGGGCCGGCGTCTGGCTGAACCTTTCCTGTGCCAGAGGTCTGTTCGGTGCGCCTATACCCGCCGGGATATTGGACCCTCTTCGTCCTTCCTCCTGGCGCCTTGCGTGTGCGTGGGCGGCCTTGAAAAGTTACCGGGCCGCAGACCTTGCGGTGGGCAACCTGCCCATCGGTCTGGGAAGCCTTTACAAGGCCGCCGTAACAGAGGACGTAGGTCCCCTTGGCTACGTCCGCCGCCGTCGCGCCATGGTGATTAACTGAAGCAATATCCTTGCCAGAAGGCACTTGTACGCGTACAATAGTGGTGTCTTCTTGCGAGCGGACGCTTGCCTTACAAAAACAAGCAATTCCGTAAATACGCGCTAAAATGAGAATTCGTTAAAATAGTCCGCTCGGCCCCAAATCCTCCCTCTGCAACCGGCGCCAAATTTCCCGTCATGTCCCCGGAGGACACATGCAGACGATCGCGAAGAACTCCCGTATCTATGTCGCGGGCCACACCGGACTTGTTGGTTCGGCCATAATGCGCCGCCTCGAAACGGAAGGCTTTACAAACCTTCTTACGGCCACGCGGGCCCAACTGGACATTAGAGACCAGGCCGCGGTGGCCTACTGGTTCCGGGCCAACCTGCCCGAATACGTTTTTCTGGTCGCGGGAACGGTAGGAGGAATATGGGCCAACTCGACGCGCCCGGCGGAGTTCATCTACGACAACATGATGATCCATGCCACCGTTGTCCACGCCGCCCATCTATATCCGGTAAAGAAGCTTCTCTACCTGGGAAGCTCATGCATCTATCCGCGGGAATGCCCGCAGCCCATGAAGGAGGAACACCTTCTCACCTCGCCGCTCGAACCCACCAACGAACCCTACGCCATAGCGAAGATAGCGGGAATCAAGCTCTGCCAGGCTTACAGGCGCCAGTACGGCTGTGATTTCATATCGGCGATGCCGACCAACCTTTACGGCCCGAACGACAACTTCGGCCTGGCCAGTTCCCACGTCCTTCCGGCGCTCATCCGAAAGTTTCACGAGGCCAAAGAGGATGGGCGCGAAGAGGTTGTTATCTGGGGAACGGGAAACCCCAAGCGCGAGTTTCTCCACGTGGACGACCTGGCGGACGCCTGTCTTTTTCTGATGCGCAATTGGGACGAAGACCTCCACATAAACGTGGGAACGGGCGAGGATCTGACAATTCGTGAACTGGCGGAAATGGTGCGCGAAATCGTATACCCCGGTTCGCGATTAGGTTTCGATGCCACCAAGCCCGACGGGACGCCGCGAAAGCTGCTGGACGTCTCTCGCATACACGCACTGGGCTGGCGCCACCGCACCGATCTGCGAGACGGCATAGCCTCCACCTATAATTGGTTTCTTGACCACAAGCAGGAGAGCCGCCAATAGCCATGGCGGCTGCAAAGCCGCTGGAACCCCAAAAAAATTTCATGAAAGCATTGAGCATGACAGATTCTAGCTCGCCAAACCAACGGCCGGTTGCCAACCCAGTCCAGGGCCTTCACAAGTGTGCCGAGGTGACCGCCCTGAGCCTGAAGTTGCGCAAGGCCGTCCTGCTTCGCTCCATGAGCGAAAGTGAGGCCGAACGCGAGCTGTATCGCGCGATTTGGCGCGCAAAGGAGGCCCGGTGGACGACCGGGAATTTATCGCGGGAGCGCTAACCAGCGTCGCCGCCGCGCTCGCGAAAGGCGGGTTTGACTTCGCGCTGGCGGGAGGACTCGCCTACAGCGCCCTGGCTTTCCGCCCTCAAGACAGGGTGGACATGGACAACATCCTTAGCTTTTTCGGCGATGGGCTTGACAATGGATACCTTCGAGAGCGGGCCAAGCGCCTTGGCCTGGATGCGGCCTTCAGGCAGACCGGCTGGACGGGCGCACTGTAGGGGCCGCGTTATATAGTGGCCCGTCGCTTGCGGGCCGCAAAGCACCACGTCATGACTTTCGGAGCTTAGGCATCTCAGCCTTCTGGCCACTTTCCATTTTCTTCGTCTTCTCGCCGCTCGCCTTCGGCTGCATGGAAGGGTGGGCCATCGCTACGTGCGAAGCGCTTCTTCTCGCGGGCGCGGCAGTGGTAGGATGGACGAACCCCGGTTTCTGGCACGTCCCAAGGCGCCTTTGGCTGCCTGCGCTTTTGGCGGGGGTCCTTCTCGTTACAGGGCTGATTCAGCTTGCGCCGCTGCCCTCCTCGTGGTGGAAGGCGGCCGGTTCAGAGCGCTACACGCGCTTTACCGAGGGAGCGGAAGCGGAAGCGCTTTTACATTCCGCCGCGTACCGCCAAGACCCGTTCGGCCCCCAGAACCCGGTGCCCGAGGAGAACTGGGCGCCGCAGACGCCCAAGCCTCCGGCCTGGTTGCCGGCCAGCTTCACGCCCCCGGCCACGGCGCGCGCGCTTTTGGCGCTTGCAGCCGCCCTCTGCTTGGTCCTTCTGCTTGAAAGGCTCGGTGAAGAGGGGCGTGGCCGTCTTCGCGCGCTCGGATGGGTGGCGGGGGCGATGGGGCTTCTAGTGGCGCTGGTGGCACTGGTCGAGTATCAAGACAAGGCCCGGCAAGCCCTTCTATGGGTCAGGTTGACGCCACGCGCTTCCAGCGCTTTCGGGCCGTTTGTAAATCCAAACCACGGGGAAGCCTTTGTCAACCTGGCGCTCCCGCTTCTCTACTATCTGATCTGGCGCGCGGCCTATGCGCTCAAAAAGCGAGCCGACCGCGTGGGACTTCGCATAACCGCCCTCGCCATTTTCGCACTGCACGCGGCCGTGCTAACAGTGAGCCATTCGAGCGGCGCCTTTCTGGCGTTGAGCCTCTACCCTCTGGCCTGGATCGCCCGCAGATCGTCAGGCAAGAAAAGTGTCTGGCGGAAACCGGCGGCGGTCGCATACGTGCTCCTTCTCGCCGTGGCGATAGTCTACGGTTTCTGGTCGGGGCTTTTCAGCGACCACGGACGCATCGAATTCGACCGGAGCGTTCCGTTCAACCACCTGCTTCTTGGCCACGGCCTGAATAGCTTCGAGGAGCGCTTTCCGGCGGAGGCCCAAAACCTTCCGCTCACGGGCGCCCCGGTCCGCAACACGCACCTGGAAAACGAATACCTGCAACTCTTTTTTGAAGGCGGACTGTTGCCCGCTCTCTGCGCCATGGCCATGGGGGCGGCCATTATCTACTTAGCCTGCCGCCTCGTGATGGAGGGCCGCGCCGTTTTCTGGCTCGCCCCGGCGATGGCGGGGGAAACGCTTCACGCGGCGGTGGATTTCACCGGGCACGTATTTCCCATAGTCGCCACGATGCTGCTGGCCTGCCTCCTTGGGATATACGCCCTTGAAGGCAACGCAAATGGCCATGTCGCGGCAAGGCGCGCGCCGGAAAAGGCTTGGGAGGCGGGTTGACGATACTCTCCGTGCGCAACGTGATGGGCGCCGCCGCATTGGTTTCGGCGGTCCTGGCAGTGATCGCGCAGGCAACGTCCGTTCCGGTGACGACGCGGGAGATACTTTTTGGCCAGGGCGCGTTCGCGCCACTGCTTAAGGCCGAAGCCGCCGTAAAGGGGCAACGCCCGCGGGAGGCGCTCGAAGACTTTCGTGCCGCGCTGCTTCGGGCCGGCAGGGAAGACCGCAGGGACCTGTTCAACAGAATTCTTTTGCGCACGGCGTCGGCCGGCAAGGAGATGGCGAGCCGTTCCCTGGAATCGGGCTGGCCGCTTCTCTCGCAGGCGGCGCTGCTCGCCCCGGACTTTTCCGCGTGGGCGAGCAGGACGGAGCAGTGGGTCCTGGAGACCTTGCGCTCCGGCGGTCGCTTCGAATACGTTCTCATCTCGCAAAACGGCGTGGCGGAAGCGTGGGGAATCCGGGCCCAAAAGGCTCCGCTATGGCGCTACCGCATGCTTCCGCGGGACACGAACCTGGGGCTCTATCCCGGCGCGCTATACAACCTGAAGGTGGCCGATCTGCCGGGCAACGGGGACTATTCCTACGTTTGGAACCTCCCTTTGCGGCTGAACGGGATGGTATGCCCGACGGCGCTGGAGCTTCGCGGAACGCTCCTGCCGGGGCAGTCGGCGTACCTCAGCTTTGACAACCTGGTGCGGTGGCAGCGGGCG
>JBBIMN010000169.1:0-3427 GCA_037444385.1 Acidobacteriota bacterium
TTGCCGCGCAGTGACGAATGGACCCACGAGCCGTTGAGCTGCCAGTTGTTGCTGAAGCGCTTGCTGACCGTGAACTCAAGCGCCTTGTATATGCGGGTGGGCTTCGGGAAGTAGACCGTCTGGCCGGGATTCATGAGGGAAGGCACTGGGATGCTGGTCCAGTCGTCCGGGTTGGTGATGATGTAGGTGTTAGCGCCGTCAACCGAGAGGTCTTCGATCGTCCTTCCAAGCCTTCTGTAAACGGCCCTCACGCCCAGCTTGAGATCCGGCTTCACCTCGTATTCAAAGCCAGCGATGTACTCGTCGGTGTACGGGGCTTTGAGAGGCTTCTCGACCGGGAGGCCAGGCGTGATGCCTTGAACTTCTTCGGGATGGAAGCCGATGGGATAATCATAGCCTGCGGGAACCGTAAGGTTCGGATCGTAGAAAGCATCAAAGCAGGCCTTCTCGCCGGCCAGGCTCCGCAACGCCATGTCCGTGGGCACCCTTTCAAAGTAGCGGCCGGCGAAGCCGTAGAGCTTGCTCTTGCCGTTGTGGGCGACGTCCCAGGTGAAGCCGAGGCGCGGCGCGTAGTTGCCCGTCAGGGAAATCTCTCGGATGTTGTCCGTATAGGTGCCGGTCATGGAAGGGTCGATCCCGTTGACGGTCATCGAGGTGAGGGGAAGGAGGCTCTTAAGCTTCTGCTGGTCGTAGCGTAGGCCGAGATTGAGCGTGAAGTAGTCGCTCGTCCGCCAGCTATCGTTCACCCACAGCGCCAAGTCCTTGTCGTTCGTCGGGCGCTCCATGGGGGTGAAGTAAGCCTGCATGAAATAGACGTACTGCTCTCCGTTGGGGCCGGCCGGAAAGCCGAGCCCGGCTGCCGATCCCCACTGGACAAAACCGCTGCCGATCGCCGGCACGCCGTAGTAGGGGTCCGTCCAGTTTGTTGGGCCGCTCAGCGCGGAATCCAGCGTGTAGTCGCGGTTCTGGTACTGGCCGCCGTAGGAGAGCTCGTGGCGGCCGAGAAGGTTCGTGAACTTCACGCTGAACTGCGTGGAGTTGTCCTTAGTCACGTGCCCGATGCCGCCCGCCCCGTTGCTGGCCTGGTAGTTGCTACCAAGATCTATGACGGTGCCGTCGGGCGAACTTGAAACGGGGGCGACCGTGTTGTCAAGAGGAAGCGCCTGGAAGCCGCCGTAGACTCCGGCGGAGAAGTAGTAGGAGTACGACCAGAGGCTCGCCGCCACCGAATTGACCGACAGGGATGTGGACCTGTGCCTGTAACCAAGGGTGAAGGTCGAGAAGAACTTCGGCGTCCAGGTGGCGTTCCATTCGAGCGTCAGGTTATAGGGCGAGCTGCTCGTATGGCCCGGCGCACTGATGAGGCTCAGCGTGTCCGCGGCGTTCTGAGGTATAACGTCACTTCGGTCGGGATCACCGAATATCGAAAGCGAAAGCTTGTGGTTCTGGTTGATGCTCCAGGTGAACTTCGTGGCGTACATCCAGTGCGTGTCATTGGTATCTTCAAAGGTGGTGCCGGTGTACACGGACTCGGCCGGGGCGCCATTCAGGAGAAGATGCTTATCACCCGTTCCCGCGGGAATCAGCGTGTTCTCGGTGAACTTGTTGTAGTCCACGGCGGTGTAAAACCAGAGCTTGTCCTTGATGATGTACCCGCCGACGTCGGCGGCCAGGTCCCACTGTTTGAAGCCGGCGTTGCCCCATACGGGGACATAGGAATAGGTTTGGCTCTTGGCTTGCAGCGAATCATTGAAGTAATAGAGCGAGAGGCCGCCGTGGTACTCGTTGCTTCCGCTCTTGGTAATGGTGTTAACGATGCCTCCGGTCGAGTATCCATATTCCGGAGGCAGGCCGCCGGTCAGGACCTCCATGGATTGAATGAAATCAAAGTTCAAAGCGCCGACGTTGGTTCCGTAGGCGGTGTTGGTGATGTCCAAGCCGTTGACGATGTAATTGTTCTCGGCTCCGGTTGAACCGGAAATTGAAGCGTCACCCGGAGTGGATGGCCCCGAATTGACGGCCGAGGGGGCTAGAAAAGTGATGCTGCCTGAGCCCCTGGGAAGCGGGATGCTGTTGATCATCTGGTCGGAGATAGTCCCTCCGGTTGTCGTCTGCTTGTAGTCAATGACCGGAGCGGCGCCTAGCACGGTGATCGTGGAAGTTCCCTGCCCCAGCTTGAACGGGAGCGAAACGGTTGTCCCCAGCGGGACTTCGATGCCGCTGCGGACCACCGAATTGAAGCCGGAGGCCTCCACCTGAACGGTGTAGTTTTTGCCGGCTGGAACGAAGGGGATGTGGTATTCGCCGTTGACGTCCGTCGCCACTCCCAGGAAACCTTGCACCGAAGGCCCGGTCACCTTGAGCGTCGCGCCGATGACCGGCTGGCCGGTGCTGTCGGTCACCTTGCCTTGAATGGCGCCTCCGGTGGTTTGAGCGAAGACCACGAATGATGCCGCCGCTGCGCAGAGCAGCAACATTAAGCCTGACTTCAGAATTCTCTTCATCACTTAACCTCCATGACCTCGAAATTTCGTTAAGCTCCTTATGGCACCCAACCGCTTGCCTCCTGAACTTCAATCACCTCCTTTCAAGTTCTCCACGCCGGCCAAGGATCGCTACGGCCAGCGAGAGTCTCTTCAGCAGACATCCCCAAAAGCCGGCGGATCCGCTCCGCCGGATGGGAGCGTCACTGTTCAAGAGCGATTTTTTGATTTCTTAGGAGCGCGATTTTTTGAAGATTCGTTTGCGCAGGCTGATCCCGCTGGCCGAGGAGACAGGCGGGCCGTGCTGGCGCTCGGCTAAAGCTTGAAGTTGCCCGTCGGCGTGGAGACTTGCGGGGACGTTGAAAGGATGGTCGTGTTTCACCCGCTGGACTTGCTCTCCGCCGTCGCCGTCATCATCATCGCTGTCGGCGTAAGGGGCTCCTGTTCTCCGATGATGGTCCGGCGGGCCATTCTTGGTGCCGTGACGATGCGAGCCTCGGCAAGCGTGCACGGTCTTGGCCGCGCCAGCCGGTTGCAGAAGGTTGAGCGGCGACAGGCCGAAGAGCAGAAGCAGGGCGGGAAGAAGCATCAAAAAGCCAACCGCGGCGCAAGAAGAAAACCGTTCGAGCGCCAGGGCATTGCCACGCGCGGGGAACGGATCCGGCGCGCCGCCCTTATCGGCGCCCTCGTTTCTCTCCCCGGTCCCGCGGCTTGGCAGGGCCGGCTGGCTCGGCCGGACGGCAGTGTTGGAGACGCTCCCGTCTCCCGCAAAATGAACGGGCCCGCAAAAACGGCCTTCAATACCGATCTCGTTGTTGGCGGGTTCCATCGCGATTATGGGACGCCTCCTTGAAGCAGCATCCCCTGCTACCTACCCCTGGCCCGCTCAATATACGCGCATTCAAGAACGGATGTCAAGAGACCGAATCGCGCCATCTAAAATC
>JBBIMN010000169.1:3437-5204 GCA_037444385.1 Acidobacteriota bacterium
CTCCTCGGTAAGAAAGTTAAATGGCTTGACAGGGAGACCATCGGCGTGAAGCATTCGATTTTTGACGAGGCGCGGATTGCCCTTGATAAATCAGCGTAAAATGGCGCGATCCATGGACGATGCCCATCGCGCCTTGGCCGGAGAACAGGCCTCCCGTCGGTTGCATCATGAGCCTGATTGCGGCTGTTTTCCCTTCGGACAAGGGACCGGTCACTTCTCCTCTGCGAGCGCCTTGGCCTCGCAAAGGGCGCGGAGGGAGACTTCGAGCATGGAGTCGTCCGGTTGGCGGGTGGTAAGGAGTTGAAGGCCGAGGCCCGGCCAGATGAGGGGCTTGAAGAGCCAGAAGCGCGGGAACTTTCCAGTTAGCCTGATCAATTCGTAGCTGAACCCGGCGATGAGGGGAAGAAAGACGATCCGGGAGAGCGCCTTTGTCCAGAATGGCCAGCCGTTCGGCACGATGCTGAAAACAAGAATGGAAACCACCATGACAAAGAGCAGGAAGGAGGTTCCGCATCGCGGATGGAGAGTGGATTTGGCGCGGGCGCGGTCAACGGTGAGTTCCTCGCGCGCCTCCCACGTATGAACGGCTTTGTGCTCGGCGCCGTGGTAGGCGAAGACGCGCCGGATGTCCTTCATCGCGGAGATGCCTGCGAGGTAAACCAAAAAGAAAATGACTCGAATCACGCCATCAATGAGGTTGAATCCAATGGATGTCTGGGCGAAGGCGGTAGTCCGCGAGAGCCATTGGGTCAGAAACAGGGGGATGTAGAAGAAAAGCGCGACGCCGGCAAGAAGCGAGAGGGCCACCGTAAGAGCCAGCGCCAGAGTTGACGCTTTCTTTGGAGCGGGGGAGCCGTCTCCCTTTGAATCGGAAGCCTCTTCCTCCATGGCTACTTCCGCCGACCAGTTCAAGGCCGAGATGCCAAGCATCAGGGACTTGAAGAGGATCACCGAGCCGCGGATAAAGGGAAGATTCCCGAACCTGCCCTTGGCGGTTTCGGGCATCTTCTCCTTCTTGACACGAATGTTTCCCTTTGCGTCGCGCACCGCAACGGCGTAGGTGGAGGGAAGGCGCATCAGGACGCCT
Source organism: Acidobacteriota bacterium (assembly GCA_037444385.1). Taxonomy (GTDB): domain Bacteria; phylum Acidobacteriota; class UBA4820; order UBA4820; family DSQY01; genus JAEMPZ01. The sequence continues at coordinate 4,525 of JBBIMN010000169.1, forward strand.
TCGATCACCGCCTGCCCGCCGACAAGGACGCTCCCCTCCGCTAAAAGAGGCAATGCCCTGCGGACTCCGCCTGCAGCTCGCTTGATTTTACTGGCCATCTTGAACCGAAGCCTGCCTACTCCTTCGGTTCCTTCGGCTTTTTCGGCTTTGCCGGAGCTTTGGCGGCGGCCTTCTTGGCGGGAGCTTTAGCCGCGGGCTTGGCGGCCTTGGCTTCAGGCTCTTCGCTCTTCGCCTCAAGTTGCTCTGGCTCCAGCGCCGCCTTGTTGTACTTCCTGTTGAACTTTTCGATGCGGCCGGCCGTGTCAAGAAACTTCTGCTTGCCGGAGAAGAAGGGGTGGCAGTTTGAGCAGATCTCGACCTTAAGCTCCTTCTTTGTGGAGCGGGTCTTGAAGGTGTTCCCGCAGGCGCAGGTCACCGTGACTTCGTTGTAGACAGGATGGATACCCTTTTTCATGTTGCGCAACCTCCTCAAAGCGCTGATTATAGCAGGAGATAGAGCTTCTCGCAAGCACGGCCACGAAGCCCAAATCCCGCTATGGAAGAAAGTGAAGGCGCCGGAGGGAAGATACATCCGGGATTTCACGGAGAGCCTCGTTCACCCGCCAAGGGATTTGGGCGGCCTCCGGGCCCGGAGGTGTTCGGGCGAGAAAGCCCCCAAGGGCGGGGTGAGGCTCCACCGG
>JBBIMN010000170.1:0-5201 GCA_037444385.1 Acidobacteriota bacterium
GTCATACAATAGCCATGACGGGCGAGGTCACGCTCCGGGGCAAGGTGCTTCCGGTTGGTGGCCTGAGAGAGAAGATCCTCGCGGCCCGCCAACACGACCTCATGCAAATCATCATCCCCCGAGAGAACGACAAGGACGTTGCCGAAATACCAGCCAATCTTCGCGAGGGAATGACGTTCCATCCGGTTGAAACCTTGAGGGAAGTGCTTGCGCTGGCGTTGGTTTCAGACCCTTTTCGCCCGGTGCCGCCTCCTCCGCCTGGAAACGGCGTGGACGCGCCTCAGCCGGCAAAACAATCCTGAAGGCGCTCTTTGCGGCGGGCGTGAAGCCCGGTGGCAGGCCGGAGGGAGAATGGCAATTTTTCAAAAGGGCTTCTTCGCGTGGCGCGGGTGAATGGCGGCGCGGAGAGTCCGGTTAACCAAGTCACAAAGGGCGGTGGGCAACTCCTTCCAGGCATGAATCCCACCAGGAGATCCGTTTGAAATTCGATGGCGCTGAAATAGAGATGATTTGCGGCTCCATAGCGCAACTGCCGCCGCCCGCGCTTCCGGAAGTCGCGGTCATCGGCAGGTCCAACGTGGGAAAGTCCTCCCTGATCAACGCCGTGCTCGGGAAAAAGGGGCTGTTGAGGGTAAGCCAGGAGCCGGGCCGGACGCGGGAGGTCATCTTCATCAAAGCCGGGACGAAGGGTTACGTCGTTGATTTGCCTGGATACGGTTTCGCGCGGGTTCCGATTTCAGTCAAGCGCTCCTGGGCGCGGCTGGTCGAGGCCTATTTGGCGCGGCGCGCGCGGGGGCTCATGCTTTTGCTTCTCGATATCAGGAGAGACGAGCCGTCCGAGGGAGACATCCAGATGGCCAACTGGTTTCGCCACTACGAGAGGCGGTTCGCGGTCGTCCTGACAAAGGCCGACCAGCTTCAGAGGGGCCGCTGGAAACCAGCCGCCGACAGAATCGCCGGTTCACTTTGTTTAGAGGAAGGCAACGGGCCGATTCTGGTATCGGCCAAGAGCCAAGAGGGGATAGAGGCGCTTCGAAGATTAATAACGGACGGGCTAACTTCAATCTAGAAGAGAGGACCTCGCATGAAAACCGAAAACATAGACCTAGCAAAACTTCACGACATGTCGCCGCAGGAACTTCTCAAATTCGCAAGGGAGTGCGAAATTGAGAACGCCAGCAACCTGAAGCGGCAGGAACTGATATTCCAGATACTGAAAGCCCAGGCCGAGGCCAACGGCTTCATTTTCGCCGAGGGCGTCCTCGAAATTCTTCAGGACGGCTTCGGTTTTCTGCGGGCGCCCGAATACAACTACCTGCCGGGCCCCGACGACATCTACGTCAGCCCGTCGCAGATCAAGAAGTTCGGGCTGCGCACCGGCGACACGATCTCAGGCCAGGTGCGGCCGCCGAAGGAGGGCGAGAAATACTTCGCCCTGATAAAGGTCGAGGCCATCAACTTTGAAACTCCGCAGAGGGTCCGCGAGCGGATGTGGTTCGACGCCCTGACGCCGATCTACCCCAACCGCCGCCTGCGGATGGAGGTCTCGAAGAGCGAAATGTCCGGCCGCGTGCTCGATCTGGTTACCCCCATCGGCTTCGGCCAGCGCGGCCTGATCGTTTCTCCGCCGCGCACCGGCAAGACGATGCTCTTGCAGGCAATAGCCCACGCCATCACCGCCAACAATCCCGAAGCCTACCTGATTGTTCTCTTGATTGACGAGCGGCCTGAAGAGGTCACCGACATGGAGCGCAGCGTCAAGGGCGAAGTGCAGGCCTCGACGTTCGATGAGCCGCCGACCCGCCACGTCCAGGTGGCCGAGATGGTCATGGAAAAAGCCAAACGTTTGGTGGAGATGGGACGGGATGTGGTAATCCTTCTCGACTCGATCACCCGCATGGCCCGCGCCTACAATACCGTGACGCCGCCTTCCGGCCGAGTCCTCTCTGGCGGCCTCGACGCCAACGCCCTGCAGAAGCCGAAACGCTTCTTCGGCGCCGCGCGCAACATCGAGGAGGGCGGCTCGCTCACCATCATCGCCACCGCGCTCGTTGACACCGGCTCCAGAATGGACGACGTCATCTTCGAGGAGTTCAAAGGAACCGGCAACATGGAAATCCACCTTGACCGCAAGCTCGTTGACAAGCGCACGTTCCCGGCGATTGACATCAACAAGTCCGGCACCCGCAAGGAAGAGCTCCTCACCGCGGACTTCGAGCTCAACCGCATGTGGATTCTCAGAAAGATTCTCACGCCCCTCTCAACCGTCGAAGCGATGGAGCTGCTTCTTGGCAAGTTGAGCGAGTTCGACAGCAACGACGCCTTCCTCAAGGGCCTCTCCGGCGGGGCGTAAAGACAACCTCCCAAGAATACCGGCGGGCGGGGTTTTCCCCGCCCGCTTATTTTTTCCAAAATGGGCGATACCAGCGGTTATCGGGCCGCTTGGGTCCGGACCTCCGCGCCGGGGCCGCCAGCCGCTTTCTGGCCGGCGCCGCAGCCATCAGAGCATTGGGGATTCGAGAAGGAGAATGCGCCGCAGGCGCGGGACGTTGAGCCAAAGAGGCCGGGACAAGTCTTCGGAGCGGCGCAAGAACTTGCGACGCCGTTTTCCGTCGGCCTTCCCGCCTGGCTCCCATGGGTCACCGGCCAATCGCGGGTAGCGCCGCCGAGGGCTGGCGGCGTCTGACGCGGGGGCATGCGCCAACGACTCCACGTCCCGCTTTCCTGTGGTATGCTTCGTCTGGGAGGAGACCTGTGCGCAAGGAGATGCCGCCGGAGAGAAAGGTACTTGGCAACGGCTTGACGGTAGTGGTGGAGCACCTGCCGGTTTTTCCGTCCGTTACGGCGGGGGTTTGGGTCAAGCAGGGTTCCCGCTGCGAAACGCCTCGGTTCCAGGGCGCCAGCCACTTCGTAGAGCACCTTGTCTTCAAGGGAACGCCCACTCGCGCCTACGGCGAAATATACAAAGCCTTCGACCGGATGGGCGGAGTCCTGGATGCATTCACAAGCCGCGAGATCATGGGCTTTTACTTCCGCGTCCAGAAGTCGCATTTTGGCGAGGCCTTCTCCATTTTGTCCGATATGCTGGCCCACCCGCTTCTTCCGCCGGAGGAGATAGAGCGCGAGCGCGGCGTCATTCTCGAAGAGATCAAGATGGTCAACGACACGCCGTCGGACGTTGCGGGCGACCTTTTTCTACAGCGCGCGTTTCCGGGCAATCCGCTGGGCCATCCGGTCCAGGGGACGGAAGCGACCGTCAGCGCGATAAAGCGGCCCGCTTTGATGGCGCATTACCGAAAGCTGATGCAGCCCCAGAACCTCGTGCTGACCGTGACCGGCGACGCGACGATGAGTGAGACGCTGCCTCTTGTCAAAGAGGTCCTCGGAAAACTGCCAAGGGGCAGGACCTCTTTGGCAAGGCCGCCGCGCTTCAAACCAGGGAAGGAGCTTTTTTCGAAGGATCACATCGAGCAGGCGCAGATCCTCATCGGCTTTAAGGCGGACGCGGCCAACAGCCCGCGCTACTTCGCGTTTCTGGTCCTGGCCAACCTTCTTGGCGGCACGATGTCGTCGCGGCTGTTCACCGAGATTCGCGAGAAGCGAGGCCTGGTTTACTCAATATCCGCCGAGCACTCCGGCTTCAGCGACGCTGGGCTCTTCGGCATTCAGGCTGCGACTGGCCACAAGCAGGCCGGCCAGACGCTCAACGAGATAATAAAGGTCCTGGGCGATTTGATAAGGGACGGAGCCGGCTCGGAGGAGCTTGAAGTGGCGAGGGAGAACCTCCTCGGCGGCACCATACTTTCGCTCGAGTCGCCATCAAGCCGGATGGGGCGTTTGGCCCGCAACGAGCTCTTCTACGGGCGCCAGCGGCCCGTGAAAGAGTCCCTCGAAAGCCTCAGAAGGATCACGCGAAAGGATGTTCTTGGCTTGGCGCGCGATCTTTTCAGGGAAGAGAATCTTCTGGTCGCGGTCATGGGCAAGCAGAGCTCCATCGAAAACCTCGATCTTTCTCCTTTGAAGGGAAAGCCGTGAAGATCCGCCTGATGCGGCTTCCTGGCGGGGAAGGGCTTCCCTTGCCGGAGCCGGCCACCGAAAACTCCGCCGGCGCCGACCTTCGCGCCGCCGTTGGCGAGCGGGTAATCATTACTCCCGGCGGGCGCGGGCTCATTCCAACCGGATTCGTCTGGGAGATTCCGCAAGGCTTTGAGGGGCAGGTGCGCCCCAGGTCGGGGCTCGCCATCGAGCACGGCATCACGTGCCTCAACAGCCCGGGCACAGTGGACTCGGACTTTCGAGGCGAAGTCTCGGTCATCCTCGCGAATCTTGGTTCGGCGCCGTTTACGGTGGAGCGTGGAATGCGCATCGCCCAGATGGTCATTGCGCCGGTCGCGAAGTGGCAAGGCGAGGAAGCTCTATCACTGGGTGCCACGGCCAGAGGCGCCGGCGGCTTCGGCCACACGGGAACGAGCTAATGTTAGAAGTTCGCATTCTAGGCAGCGGCTCCTCCGGCAACGCGCTCATAGTGAGAGGCGGCGGGACGACTCTTCTGGTGGACGCGGGATTCTCGTACCGCGACCTTGTTCGGCGGATGCGGGCCGCGGGAATCGCCCCCGACTCGATAAATGGCGTTGTGCTGACACACGAGCACGACGACCACGTGAAGGGGCTCAGGCTTTTCTTGAAGCAGCACAGGGCGCCGGTTTATGCCGCGCGCGAGTGTTTCGACACGCCGGCGCTTTCCGGCATCGAGTGCAACGGCCGGGAGTTTTTGCGAGAGGGCGAGGAGGCCACCATCGGCGGGCTCGGCCTTGCTCCGTTCAGGGTTCCACACGACGCCGCGGCGACATTCGGGTTCGTCTATAGATGCGATGGCCTTCGCGTTGGCCACGCGACCGACCTCGGGGCCGTGACGCAACGCGTGACTGCTTCCCTGAAGGGCTGCCACTGCCTTCTGGTGGAATTCAACCACGACGTTGACAGGCTCCTTGCCGGCCCATATCCTTTGAAACTAAAGGCGCGCATCCGGGGGGAACTCGGCCACCTTTCGAACGAACAGGGCGCCGAACTCCTCGCCGGTGCTAAGAGCAAGGATACGCAGGCGGTTTACCTTATGCACCTCTCGCGCAACAACAACCTTCCAGCGCTGGCGCGCATGGCCGCGCAAGACGCGCTCCGCGGCGCGAAGGTCCGGCTTGAGG
>JBBIMN010000171.1:0-5101 GCA_037444385.1 Acidobacteriota bacterium
CCTCGCCGTCCTTGACCATGTACTCCACGTCCTTGTGGTAAAGCTTGTGCGCCACTAGGGCCTGGTTCAGTCAGTGGAGGATCTCCATGTTGGCCGGATCGTAAAGATTCTGGAGCCCCAGCATTTTCTCGCAGCGGGCAATGCCCTCCTCCGTCAACGTCGCCGTGCGCTGCTTCTCGTCAACTTGGTAGTCCTTCTCTTTCTGGAGGCTCGGGATGAGGCTGTTGGCGGCGTAATATTTGTCGACGCGCTCTTCCGACGGACCGGAGATGATCAGCGGCGTGCGCGCCTCGTCAATCAAAATGGAGTCCACTTCGTCCACCACCGCGAAGTGGTGGCCGCGCTGCACCATGTCCTCAAGCCGGTACTTCATGTTGTCCCTGAGGTAGTCGAAACCGAATTCGTTGTTCTGGCCGTAGGTGACGTCGCAGTTGTAAGCTCTCTGGCGCTCCTCGTTGCCCATCTCCTGCTGGATGCAGCCTACCGTGAGGCCCAGAAAGCGGTAAACCTGTCCCATCCATTCGGCGTCGCGCTTTGCCAGATAATCGTTGACGGTTACGACGTGAACCCCTCGCCCGGTGAGCGCGTTAAGGTAGACCGGCAGGACCGCCACGAGCGTTTTGCCCTCGCCGGTCTTCATCTCGGCGATTTTTCCCTGGTGGAGCACCGCGCCGCCGACGGCCTGAACGTCGAAGGGCCGCATTCCCAACGTCCTGGACGCGGCCTCCCTGGCCACGGCGAAAGCCTCGGGAAGGACCTGGTCCAGCGCCTCCTGCTGGCTCAGGCCGCCGTTTTGGGCGGTATCAAGCCGCTCTTTAAGCGAAGCGGTTTTGGCCCGAAGACCGGCGTCCGACATGGGCCTCAGGCGAGGTTCCCACTCCGACACCTGGTGAACCAGAGGCTGAATGGTTTTTACATCCCTGTCGTGCTTGGTTCCGAACAGCGTTGCGAGGCTCTTGTCAATCAAGCTCATGGGGACTCTCCGCGCAGTGCGACAGCATACCGCCTTCGGCCTGAAAAATCCAGCGGTTTTCGAGATCGCCAGCGATGAGGCGGTTCAATAGACGAGATATGGTTTTGGGTTGACCACGCGGCCCTGGCGGTGGACTTCATAGTGGAGGTGAGAGCCGGTGGTCCTTCCGCTCGTTCCCACGAGGCCGATCTTTTGCCAGCGCTTCACTTTCTGGCCAGGCTTCACCAGGATTTTGCTAAGATGGCCGTAAAGCGTCGCGATGCCGCTTCCGTGGCTGATGACGATGCAGTTGCCGTAACCCTGCTGCCAGCCGGTCTCAACCACCAGCCCGTCGGCGGGGGCCTGCACCGGGCTTCCGAACGGAGCCGCAATGTCAACGCCAGTATGAAAAGCGGCCTCGCCGTCAATCGGATCTTCCCGCTGGCCGAATCCCGATGCCAGGAAGCCCTTCACGGGCCAGACGGATGGAGTATGGGCGAGCGTGTCCAAGTGGGGCGCCAGAACGCGGACAAGATCATCCGTCGCGTTTGCAACCTCGTTCGCCTCGCGGCTGAACCCAGCGATTTGCACCGCGAGGCCGCCGTTGCCACCGGTACCATTAAAATTGGGAGCCGGATTTTCAGCAGTGGATACAGGGCCGCCAAGGCCGGCGACTTTAGGAAGCCTCAGGTTCTGCTGCTGAGCCAGAGCCTGCATCTGGGCCAGCTTCCGTTCGCTCGCGCTCAGCCGCTGTTGGGCGTCGCCGAGGGTCTGGTTCATCTGCGTGAACTGCAGCTCTATAGCGGCCTTCTCCCGTTTGAGGGCGCGCGAGCGGGCCAGGACCGAGCTGTGCCATACCGCCAAAACCAGAAACCCCAGGTTGCCTAGAAGCAGAATGGCCGCTATCGCCCCAAGGACAGAAAGGTGGCGCTTCACCTGGAACCACTCCAGGATGCGGTTGTGGTACTGCTTCCCGTCTTCGCGAAGAATCAGGATGTGATAGCGGTTGCTCCTCATATCTCATGCCCTCTTTCGCGATGACGCCCAAGGGCGCCCACCCAGAACAACTGAAGGTTATCACCCGGCGGAGCGCCCGTCAAGTGGCTCGCAGGCGGTTGAGAAATTCGCGGCCTGCGGGAGTTTTTCAGCAACCTGCGAGCTCTCGCGCGCCTTCCTCTTTGCGGTATTGAAGGGCGCGGGCTATAATGCTGATGCTGCGTTATTCTCGGGAGCGGCGAAAGTTGGCACCAAGAGAAACAACGATGGCTTTGGGAGGAGAGAGATGGACGTGAAAGTGTTCGGCGTTGTGGGCGGCGGAACGATGGGCAACGGGATCGCGCACGTGGCGGCGCAGACTGGATTCAAGGTGATTCTGTGCGAGGCCAGCGAGACGCTGGCGCAGAAGGCCGTAAAAACGATTGACAAGAACCTCCAGCGCGGCGTTGACAAGGGGAAGATGGCCGCGGAGGAAAAGGCGGCGGTCCTCGGCCGGATAAGCGCCACCACCCAGCTCGGTGATCTCGCCCCATGCGAGATAACTGTCGAGGCGGTGGTTGAAAACTTCGACGCGAAGAAAGCCGTCTTCGAGAAGCTGGACGCGGTGTTGGGCGAGGGAGCCATTCTCGCTTCGAACACCTCTTCCATCTCCATCACGAAGCTTGCCGCCGGGACGAAGCGTCCGGGCCACGTCATCGGGATGCACTTCATGAATCCCGTTCCCGTCATGCAGCTCGTCGAGGTCGTGCGCGGAATCGCCACGGAGCCGAAAGTCCTTGAAGCGGTCATGGAGCTTGCCAAAAAGATGGGGAAGGTTCCCGTCGAGGTTAACGACTATCCGGGCTTCGTCAGCAACAGAGTGCTGATGCCGATGATAAACGAGGCCATTTATTGCCTGATGGAAGGCGTCGGGACGCCGGAGGCGATTGACACAGTGATGAAGCTTGGGATGAATCATCCGATGGGGCCGCTGACGCTGGCTGATCTGATCGGGCTCGATACGTGCCTTTTCATTTTGAACGTGTTGCACGAAGGCCTTGGCGACCCGAAGTACCGTCCGTGCCCGCTCCTGGCGAAAATGGTTGACGCCGGTTACCTGGGCCGCAAGAGCGGACGCGGCTTCTATCAATACTAGAAGGGGCGGGACGGCAAGATGCTCTGCCCGCGCTGCGGGAAGCTTAATCCGGCTGATTTGGAGTGCTGCAAATTCTGCAAGGCGCGGCTCTTCGTGCGCGGCGGCGATCCCGCTCAGGAGCCAATGGAGCTCCAGCCCTTTCAAGGCGTCGAAGACTACATGCTGGACAAGCTCTCTCTGGTGGAGAGGCAGGCTACGCGCTCGTCCCAGGATGTGGACCTTTTGGTTCAGGCGATGGATTACATCGAACGGAACGTCATGGCCAGCCGGGCGGGAATTGGCGTACTTGCTGGAATGCTGAGGGAGCGCGGCCTATTGGATGGCGCCGAATTCAAGCGCCGCTGGCGCGACAGGACCACTCGCGACCTTATAGAGATAAACCGCAAGGAGCGATTTCTCTCGGCCAAGTCCGATATCATCGAGGCTTTCTCTGGAAAGAACCGGCGACGCTTCGAGGAGAAGCTCTCCCGCGCCGAGGAGTATTTTTTGGGGCTTCAATCAGCGAAGGCCATCGAGGCGCTTGTGGAGGCGCTTGCCATTGGCCAAACAAACGCGCCTCTGTGCGCTATGCTGGGCCAGTTCTATCTTGCGACGGGCGAGAGCAAGCTGGCATGGGCTTGCCTGCAAGAGGCGCTGAAGGCCAAGACGATACCCAAAGGGGCGCGGCTCTCCGCGGCCATACTCCTTTTGAAGGCCTCGGACGCCGAAGGCGCGGCGAAGCATCTCGAAAAGGCCGTTCAGAGCGATCCATCGGACCCGGAAGCGCTCACGCTTCTCGCTTTCGCCCAGGGAATGCGAGGCCGGTGGGCGCGTGTCATCGAGCTTGCCGAGCGCGCGCTCAATATGCAGGAGAGCGCGGCGCCGCGTTATCTGAAGGTGCAAGCCTTGCTGCGGTTGGGCCGCGCCGCCGAGGGTGAATCGGAACTTGAGGACTTCATCACCGAATACCCGGAGTGCGAGCCCGCGCTTCGGCAAAAAGAGCGGCTTCTTCTTTCAAGGGGCTGGTGGAACCGGGCCGGCGAGGTCATCGAGAGGCTGGCGGCTCTCAATCCGGAGGCAAAGCACGATGAGGTTGCCCAGGCGTTTCGCAAGGCGGGGGGCGCGAAGCGGCGCGAAATGCGGTTGACGCCTCTTGACCTTTCCATCCTTCTTGAACTGATGAATCCAGAGGGCGATGAGGCCAGGCTCTACCTCAGAGAGATCGAGGGCGAACTGTAGTCTTAGAGCCTGGATGGAGGTGTATCCATGGACGCGAGCATTCGTTTCGGAACCGACGGCTGGCGTGGCGTCATTGCCGAGGACTTCACCTTTGACAACATTCGGATGGCCGCGCAGGCGGTGGCCGGCTACCTCGAGGAGAAGAGCGAGAGCCGGGAGGTGGCGGTCGGTTACGACCGGCGCTTCTTCTCGGAGGAGTTCGCCCGCGCGGTGGCGGAAGTGCTCTGCGGCAACGGCGTGACGGTGTATCTCAGCCCAGAGCCTTGCCCAACTCCTCATGTATCCTACTTCGTCCGCAAGAATGAGCTGCCTTTGGGCATCGTGATCACGGCGAGCCACAACAATTACCGCTACAACGGATTGAAGATCAAGGAGCGCCACGGAGGGAGCGCCTGTTTGGAGACAACTCACTCCATCGAAGCGCAACTGGGGAAAAATCCCGTGCGCTCCATCCCGCTGCGCGAGGCGCGCAACTCCGGGAAATTGATTGAAACTCCGCTTGACGAGGGTTATGAGGCGCTCATAGAGTCGCTCGTGGACATTCAGGCGATCCGCCGGTCCTCGCTTCACGTTATCGCCGATTCCATGAACGGCATCGGCGGGCGCCTCCTGGAACACTGGGCAAATTCAAGAACCTGCCGCATCGAGACGTTGCGAGCCGACAGGGACGTGCTTTTCGGAGGCAGGGCGCCTGAACCCAAGGAGGAGTATCTTGACGTTCTTAGGGACGCCGTTCTTTACGGCAAGGCCGGCCTGGGCCTCGCGACCGACGGCGATGGAGACCGTTCGGGAGGCATCCA
>JBBIMN010000172.1:0-5007 GCA_037444385.1 Acidobacteriota bacterium
GCCGGATCGCAGGGGGGGCGTTGTCCAGCGCAAGGCTTGAAGGGAAGATCTCGCGAGCGCAAGCCGGCGATGGCCTCCGCCTTTCAAACGTCAGCGCCAGCCTCGGTTTGGAAGCTGGGATGCTGTCCGGCGAGATCAGTTCGGTTCTTCCAGCGCTGGATGGCAACATGCGATTGGGTATTAAAGCTTCGATCAATAATTTAGCGGGCCTGAAAATAGTTGGAGCTGATGTTCGACTGTTCAATGGCGATGTGGCGCTCTCAGGGCTGACAGTTGAAAATGCTTTGGGTTGGCCCGGCCCGGTTGCGTTTGCCGTCTCCAAGGCCTCCTTTTTCGGGGCATTGAGCGGGCCGCTAGAAGGTTCCGCGCGGCCAAACAAGGACGGCGCAATAGTGGTTGACGGGCGGGGGCCGCTGCTTGGAGGAACGGCCGGTTTTCTGCTGCACACAGGGACCGGTGGCGCGGTGGACATTGACGGCGTGGGACTTGATTCCGGCCGGCTTGCCAAGTTCGTTTCCAGATGGGTGCCTCTTCCTTTCAGCGCGCTGACAGGGCCTTTGGACGGCAAAGTTTCGATCCCGCTTGAAAACCTTCCGGCTGGTATTCGGGGGACGTTACGGCCCAAAGGGGTCACTTTAGACCTTGGCGATGACAAGCGCCAATTCCGCGGCGCAACTGGGACTATCGCCTTCGCCGTGGACCATCAGGGAACGCGCTTTGACTCAGACGGCCTGGCGCTGGAATCGGGCCGTCTTCCGCTTGAAATTCATGGGACATCGGCTAATGACGTGGTACGCGTAGATCTGCTGGTTCCAGACTCGCCAGCAGCCGAAGTGCAGAACGCATTGTTTGACTTTTTGCCTGAGTACGTGGGGTTCGGAGCCGTTTCTGGAAAGATAAGGTGCGATGGCCATTTGGTAGCAGATTCTAATGACAAGATTCTGAAGCTGAAAGTGGAGTTTAAAGGAGCGGCGTTCAGTTCCGAGGACAAGGCCCTTGTTGTCGAGGGGATTGATGGCACTCTGCCGCTTGCGCTCTCCGTGGGACGGGGCTCCTTGCCAGCCAGGCATGGGTTCAAGTTCGTGGATGCAGCCTCTTTTGCAAATGCTTACGAGGCGTTCGGCTCGCCTTTCGGCGCAGGCGAGCCTCTTGCCATAAAGCACGCCGCTTTCAGCGTATACACCGCGGAGAATTTGGCCATATCGTCAGTACTGACCAGCGAAGGAGCGAGTGACATCAGGATTACGAAAGGCAGCCTCTGGGATGGCGGAATTCGTGGCGAGATTCGTTTGGGCCTTAGCGCAAGCGCCCTTGGCTACTCGGGCCAGTTAGTTGTGAAGGATGTCAGCTTGCGCGAACTCTGTAACCAGGCAGGAGGCCTTACCGGCTTTATCAGTGGGCGCGCCTCAGGGCAGGTCACCTTTGGCGGCGACAGGCTGGGACTTGGAGCGCTGCGCGTTCTCGCCGGTTTTTCCGTGGATTCGGCGGGAGACGAGCCGATGGTTCTCGGTCGTGACTTCCTTGTCAAGATTGGCGGAGCCCAAATGAAGCGCCTGATTCCCAGCAGGTTTTTAAACTACGATAAAGCGGAGATCGGATGTGGCGTTCGCGCGGGCTCGTTGACGGTTACCAACCTTGTGCTTGAGCATGAGGCAAACCCATTCAAGGCGCTTCTGCGCAAGGATATTTCCTTCGAGATCAGAATTCCGTTCAACAACAGCATCAGCGTCTACCAGCTTCTCGATTCGATCAAGGGCCTTCAGGAGCGCTCGGCAACCGTGCAATAACACAATGAGCCAATCCGTTTCCAATTAAGCCGGTGAATTGGTGGATGGACTGGAAGGAGGATTCGTGAGCGGAATCTACGAGAACGTGGCGGAAACGATCGGGCGAACGCCTCTCGTGCGCCTGAATAGAATGGCCACTCCTGATATGGCAGAAGTTTGCGCCAAGCTTGAGTATTTTAACCCCGGAGGAAGCGTAAAAGACAGAATTGCGCTTGCCATGGTCGAAGCGGCCGAAGGTGACGGCCGCTTGACGGCTGGCGTGGAGATCATCGAGCCAACCTCCGGCAACACCGGAATAGGGCTCGCGATGGTAGCGGCGGTCAAGGGTTACAAACTGACCCTTGTGATGCCGGAGACCATGAGCGAAGAACGGCGCAGGCTTTTGCAGGCGTTCGGCGCGAGCCTTGTCCTGACCCCGGGCGAAAAGGGGATGAAGGGAGCGATAGCGCAAGCATTGTCAATGGCGCGGGGACGCGGCGGCGTTTTCCTGCCTTCTCAATTCGACAATCCTGCCAACCCGGAAGTTCACGCCAGAACCACCGCGGCCGAGATTCTCAAGGACACCGAAGGCCGCTTGGACGCTTTCGTCGCTGGCGTGGGCACGGGCGGAACGATTAGCGGCGCCGGACGCGTGCTCAAGGAGAAGCTGGGCTCTTCGCTTTTCATCGTGGCGGTCGAGCCGGCTGACTCTCCGGTTCTTTCGGGGGGCGCGCCGGGGCCTCACAAGATTCAGGGCATCGGGGCCGGCTTCATTCCTAAAAACTACGACTCAACAATCGTTGACGCCGTTGAGAGAGTCACTTTCGAAGAATCTGTCGAGACCGCACGCGAACTCGCGCGGAAAGAGGGCATCCTTGCCGGGATATCGTCCGGTGGCATCACAAGCGCGGCGCTCAAAGTGGCGCGCAAGCTGGGCGCCGGCAAGCGGGTCGTCAGCGTCGTTTGCGACACAGGCGAGCGCTATCTTACAACGCCGCTGTTTGCCTACGAGCCGCCCGTTTCGCCTTCAAAGTAACATCAAGTCCAGCTCTTTTCGCCGCCTCCTCTTGCTATTAGGCGCGTTCCGCCGTATAAATATAGCGCGGGGGTTTCAATACAGTCCCGCTGGTGGAGAGGCCGTGGCCAAGAGAATACTCATCGTTGAGAGCGGGCTGCCTTCGGTGCCATTCGAGGAGAGCGTCCTTCTGCGGCGCGAACACGAGGTCAGCAGAGCATCTTCAGGCGCTGAGGCGTTTGAGAAGCTCCGCTCTCAACAGTGGGATCTGATGATTATTGACGAAATACTTTGCGACATGCCGGGCAAAGCCCTTGCTTCCACGGCCAGGAAAGAGGGATTCAGTTCAGTCTCCATCGTTTTGCTGGGACAAGACTCCAGCCAGGCGCAGATTGAGGGCGTCAACAAGCTTATTAAAAAGCCGGTTGACCCGGCGGTTTTCCACGAGGCGTGCAGCGCGCTTCTGAACGTCCAGAGCCGCAAAGAGGCTCGCCTTTTGGTATACGTCCAGGTGCAGGGGTTCATTCAAAGCGGGTTCTTTCTGTGCAACTCAATGAATCTTTCTCCGTCGGGCATCTTGATTTTGACCGGACGCAAGTTGAAAATCGGCGACGTCGTGCAGCTTCAGATAACACTTCCGCGCGAGCGCGAGAAGGTCAAGGTAATCGCCCACGTTGTCCGAGAGGCGATGGAAATCGAAAGCCGCCTAAACGGTTACGGCCTCCGCTTTGCCGATATCAGCGAGAGCGACCGCGAGCGCATTCGGATTTTCACCGCCGAGGCGCAGTAAGAATTCTGCCAGACCGGATTATTTTCGGTATGCGCGCTCTTGGAGCCTATCCTAAAATTGGGATAGGCTCTTATACATCAAGGGGACAAAATCTTGAGAGCCTGGCGAAGCCACGCTTCGAGCGGGCCGTCAGGCCAATCAACCCTGACTCGTTCCAGCGCCGCTCGGACGGAAGCGCTCTTGTAGCCTAGATTTTCGAGCGCCGCGGCGGCGTCGTTCATTAACGCCTCGCCGGGCCCAAAGATGCGAGCTGGCATCCCGGCCATGGTGCCTGCATATACCAGTTTTTCTCGGAGCTCCAGGCAAATTCTCTCAGCCGTCTTTTTTCCAACCCTTGGAATCGAGCAGAGCCGCTTTATGTCGCCGCGCTGAATGGTGGCCGCAAGTTCGGGCAGGGGAAGGCCAGACAGGATCGCCAGGGCAGTGGCGGGCCCGACGCCCTGAACCGTGGTGAGTTTGCGGAAGGCGTCGCGCTCGTCGCGGGTGCTAAAGCCGAACAATTGGATGGCGTCCGAGCGCACCTCGGTGTGGATGTAAAAATCCACCTCTCCTCCAAGCACGGAAGGAAGGCTTGATAACGGCACCGAAACGGCGTAGCCGACGCCGCCGACATCAACCAGGACGCCTGTTCCGTCTGCCTCCAAAAGCTTGCCGCGAAGCCTCCCAATCATCGTTTTGCTCCGCTCGGCGATATCTTTGCCGTAAAACTTTCCCGCAGAATAGCGCAGATAGCCAGCGCAAGGGCGTCCGAGGCGTCGTTGGGCTTGGGGATGGTTTGGAGTCCCAAAAGAATCTTGACCATGTTCTGAACCTGTCCCTTTTCCGCGTGGCCGTAACCACAAACGGCTGCCTTTACCTGGTTGGGAGTGTACTCCTGAATCAAGACGCCCTCTTCCATAGCCGCCGCCATTACCACTCCTCGCACCTGGCCAAGAACGAGGGCGCTCCTGGCGTTTTTTGCCACGAAGACGCTCTCAAGGGCAACACGGTTGGGGCGGTATTCTCTGATAAGCGTCTTCAACTGCTCCTGAATCGCGAAGAGCCTTTCGGCATGGGGCGTGCCGGGGGAGTTGCGAATAGCTCCCAAGGCAAGCGCCCGCAGATTACTGCCGCGCTGCTCAACGATCCCGTAGCCGGTTGAAAGTGATCCTGAATCAACCCCGAGAACTACCATTAGCCCTCGAAGGCCTCCAAGTCGGCGTCGTCAATGTCGAAGTTCGCCTGATAAATTCCGCCCGGCTTCCTCACGTGCGGCTCGAGGTTCATCGAATAATCGTAATGATCGCCAAAAAAGGGGAAAGGAAACCGAGCGATCGCTTCGGGTGAATTGCGAAATTTATACTCGCCTCGGAAGGATTCGTCGATTTTAAACCGGGTGCTTGGCATTGGCTGCTCCGTTACAGGTCGAGGACAAGTCGGCGGCATTCCGCACGCGA
>JBBIMN010000173.1:0-4999 GCA_037444385.1 Acidobacteriota bacterium
CCGAATGTCCCGGAAGGGGATTCGCAAGGATTGAGCTTTCTGGCGGAAGGGTCCTCTGGGCCATCAACATCCAGGGCAAGGTAATGATGCCACCAATAGCCTGCCCGTTTCGCGCCATGGACGAGTTCTTGTCTCGAGTTCCGAAAGAGGAACGGTGTATCTTGGTTGATTTTCACGCCGAAGCCACGAGCGAAAAGCGGGCGATGGGATTTTACCTGGACGGGCGCGTTAGCCTGGTCATTGGCACGCACACGCACGTCCAAACTAACGATGCCGAAGTGCTTCCCAAAGGCACCGGCTACTTGAGCGACGCGGGGATGGCTGGTTCGTTCGCCTCGGTCATCGGAATGGATGTCGGTGATTCGACGAAAAAGATTTTGACGGGAATGCCAGTCCTATTAAACGTCGCCAAAGGTGACGAGAAGGCCGCTGTCGTTGTCGCCGAATTGGACGACGCGAGCGGCAAGTGCCTGAGGCTGGAAAGTTTTGTCAAATCCGCGCCGTCCAGCGGTTAGCCGGTGCCTCTCTTTATCTTGCGAAGAGACAGGTCCGATAGTATGTTAGGTCATTAAGGAGGCCGCCATGGCCCCAATAGTTCTTCTTGAATCGGTATATAGCGGAATAGTAGAGGGTTCATATGGAAAGGACTTGGCATCCCCAAGCCGGAAGAAACTGTTCGTAGATAGATCTGGAGTTGTTGAGCAGGTTCTTGCGGAGGGCCTGCCGTTTCGGCCTTGCCGTGGAATAAATCCCGTGTTACATTGAGTTGAGGTGGAGGTTGCCATGGCCGAAAAAGTCGTTTTTGAATCGGCGCGCAAAGCCGACGCCGACATGCGGCAAGCGAGAAACCCCGCTGAGGACAGAAACGTCATAGAGGAGGTGGACAAAGTCATCTCCGCCGCCGCGGACGCTGGCGCATCAGAGGTCCACCTTGAACCGGTCCAGGACGGCTACATCATCCGAGTGCGCGAAGAGGGGATATTGCGGAAGGTCAACGAGATCCCGGAGCGCCTTAAATTGAACGTCGCCAACCGGATAAAGGTTCTGGCCGGCCTCGACATCACGAAGAGCAGAATTCCGCAAAGCGGTTATTTCAAGCTTGTTCACGGCGATAAAAAGCTTGAACTCAACGTCTACAGCATGCCGATGCTTTACGGCGAATCAATCGTAATAAAGCTGTCCTACAAGGTCAGCGCCACCATGAGGCTGCACCAATTGGGCATGCAAGCCGCCGTACTGGCGGCCTATCAGAAGGCCTTGGCCAGAGGCTCCGGTCTTTACCTAGTGACTGGGCCGCCAGGCTCCGGGAAGCGCACGACCATTTACGCCTCCATTCTTGAAGAGTTGAAGCCGGCCCAACTAGCCCTCGGTTTCGACCCGGTCGTCAAGTACGAGGTGGCCGGCATGATTCAGGGCAAGCCCGAGGAGAAAAGCGAGTATACTTTCGCCGAGGCTATTACGGCCCTGATACGCCAGGAACCGGACATAGCGTACATAGGGGAGATCAGTGGCGAGGCAGACGCGCGTGCAACAATCCAGGGCGCTTTCGCGAAACGGCTCGTTTTGGCGAGGATGACAGCTAACGATTCCGTAAGCGCCCTCCAAAACCTTATTGACATGGGGATTCAGCCGTTTCTCCTCGTTGCTTCTTTGGCGGTCGTGATCAACCAGCGAATGGTTCGAAGGCTATGCCCAAGCTGCCGCCAGGCTTACGCTCCAGACGCGAATATGGAAAGAGAAATAGGTTTCAGGCTTCCCGACGGCGCGCAGTTTTTTAAAGCGGTTGGCTGTCCCGCCTGCCAGGGGACCGGCTACAGGGGCTTTTTGGCCATTTTTGAACTTTACAAGCCCAATGAAGAGCTGGGCAAGATGATCATAGCGAAAGAGCCGGTTCAGCACATAAGATCCAGGGCATTTAAGGATGCCACCTTTACACTTAAGGTGGACGGCATCATGAAGGCGTTAGCCGGATACGCCTCTCTCGAGGACGTTCTGAACTCTCTGTAGGAAGGGGGCGCGCTATGCACCAAAAATTGATCCTGAGGCGGCGAGACGGAACGATGGAGCGCTGTAGCACTTATTCGCACTTTTCAGCCGCTTTCAGGAGCATCAAGGTAATAGACACGGATGGAAAGGTTGCCTCCGTCCCTCTTTCGGAGCTAAAGGCCATTTTCTTCGTCAAAGACTTCGGCGGCAATCCGCACTATCACGCCAACACCGATTTTTCGGATGAATCGCCCAAAGCCGGCCAGATAGTAAAAGTCACCTTTCACGATGGCGAGACGATGCGAGGCAGGGTTATCAATATGTCCGAGGGCCATTCAGGGTTCTTCATGTTTCCGGCGGACCCTCTTGATAACAACGAGAAGGTGTTCATAATACGTTCCGATGACATCCGCGTTGAGGTGGAAGCTTGACGTCAGCGTTGAGTAATGCCCTTGACCGCGCGCGTGAGAGACTCGTTTTTCTCGCCACGGGAGCCGGCACCGAACAAGGTGGCTCGGACACTTCAATTGAGGAACAGGCGTACCAGTTTCTAGCCGAAGCCTTTCACATGGTCTCAGCTGCGGGGATGGCCGGGGCGGCGCAGAAGAACAACTACATCAGAGAGTTGGCTCAGCTTGCTGCGACTGTCCTCCAAGATCCCTCCATGGAGAACCACGCCAAGTTTCAGGCTCAACTCTTCACACGCTGCAGGGACGTTTTCGCCCAGGTTTTTCCAGTACACGGCGCCAGCCGCGACCTCATACCTCTGTATCTGCGCAAGTACCAACAAATCCTTGACGATATGGCTCAGGTAGCCTCCATTCAGGCTTCTGCCAGACGAGGCCCCGAAGTCGAAAGAGTGCTGACTGACGCGCTGACTTTCTTTTTAAACAACTGGACCGGAGCGCTCACTATCGTAAGGCCCTCCTCGCAGGCGATGGAAGGCCCGGACGTCGAGGTTTTGCCTGGCGCTGGTCCAGCGGTGGGGCGGCTGAAGAGCCTTTCCCACCAGATTCGCGAAGGGCTCTACCTGGTTCATGAGACCGTTCCGCCCCTGGCGCTACACCCCTTTTTTTACATGGAGGAAAACAGGGCCTATCTCTTCAGGATGCTGACGTCCGAAGGAGCTTTTTATAGGGCGCTCGGGTCCAGCGGCTACAGCCTTATGTTCGCGACCCCGCTCATCATGGACTTGGGGGAGTGGCTTCTGCGCCTTGGCGCTTACGCAAAAGCTATCGGACTCTACAGGCTCGCGGGAGGCAAAAACAGAGACGCGGCGCTCTACGCTTCGGTTCTAACGCACTGCCTCAACGCCAAGGAGTATTCGGCACGTGGGGAGGCAGTGAGGGCAACAGGGGAGTGGGAACTCGCGCTGACCGTCAAGCCCGAGTATCCTGTTCTCTACCATGAAATGGCGGATGATTGCCTTTCCGCCAACCGTCCCCAACAGGCGATTTCGGTTCTGAACAGGCTTCTGGAACGTTTCCCCGTTAGCGACGAGGGCTACGTTGCGCTTGGCGACGTCTACGCGGCAAAGGCCGACTGGGGCCGCGCCCAGCGCGCTTACGAAAAGGCGCTGATACTTAATCCGCACCACCCGGTGGCTGGAGATAAACGGCAGACAGCTAGAATCAAACTTGAGGCGAAAGACGCGGCAGAGGGCGTCGAGAAAGGGAGCGCCCCACAGGAGGAGCTTCTCGTTCCGCTGACGAGCATTATAGCGGCCAGGCCCCGCGTCGTTGTGGCTGGCAGGGATGCAGAGGTGGCGGAGGTCCTGGAAGTGCTTTCCTGCCGCGACAAGCGCAACGCTATTCTGGTTGGCGAAGCGGGGGTTGGGAAGACTGCTATCATCGAAGAGGTCATTTTAAGGCTCAGCGATGGCCTTTCGCCCGAATCTCTTAGAGGCAAACGGGTCGCAGGCCTGAACGTGCCAGCCCTTATTGCGGGTGCAAGGTTCAGGGGGCAGTTCGAGGAGAGAGTTCTCGATTTGGTTAAGCGGCTAAGGGAAAAAGGTGATCTAGTTGTTGTCGAGAATATCCACCAACTAGTTCACTCCGGCACGTCGAAGGGGGCGTCGCTTGATTCGGCCGCCCTTCTAGGCCCGGCGCTTTCGAGAGGAGAGATACAGGTACTCGGTACCACAGATGATGATTCTCTTTCTAGTATTTTAGAGAAAGAGCCTTCATTCCTCAAGCATTTTCATATCATAAGGATTGAGGAACTTCCTTTTGAAGAAGTTCGGCGGGTAATCAGACTTCGCCGTCCGTGGTACGAAGCTTTCCACTCGGTTTCAATTCCTTCGGAATTGTTTGAAAACAGTTTAGACCTCATTCGGGCCTCAGTTTCCGCCCACTGTTTGCCCGAAAGCGCCCTTGATCTTATGGATCGCTCGGCGGCGAGGGTCGCGATGCGGGTGGGGGCGCATGACGCGCGCATTGAGGTCACGCGCGACGACATGCTACTTACGCTTGCAGAAATGTCCGGCGTCTCGTACGAACGGCTGTCTCTGCTTAGCCATGACCGCCTTGCGGGAATGGAGGGGATGCTCGGCGAAAGAGTCGTAGGCCAGGCGCGGGCTGTCAGCGCGGTTAGCCGGATCATCCGGACGGCCAAACTTGGAATGGATTTGGACCCCAACAGGCCCGACGGAGTTTTTCTCTTTGTCGGACCAACAGGAGTAGGCAAGACAGAACTGGCTAGGCGGCTGGCCGAAGTGCTATTTGGAGATGACGAGAAGCTTATTCGCATTGATATGAGCGAATACATGGAGCGGATCAGCACCTCCAGGCTTATTGGCACAGCCCCGGGGTACGTCGGTTACTATGACCAGAACCAACTCACCGACAGAGTTAGACGAAATCCTTACTGCGTGATTCTGTTCGACGAGGTGGAAAAGGCCGATCCGCAGGTGATGAACATCTTTCTTCAAATTTTCGATGCCGGCAGGCTGACCGATGGAAAGGGAAGAACTGTACGCTTCCACCACGCAACGATAATAATGACGAGCAACGTC
>JBBIMN010000174.1:0-4992 GCA_037444385.1 Acidobacteriota bacterium
CGCGGCCTGCGGAAGAGCCACGAGGTGGTCGGCAAGAAAGAACTGCCCCGCTCCCAACGCCACCGGCAAACCGGAGGGGTCAAGGTTCAAATCGGCCAGGCCTGGCAGCGGTTGCTTGGCCAATGATTCCCCAGCCGCGGAGAAAAGCTGAAGCTGGTCGCGCATGGCTAGAATCAGGCCTCCGTCGGCCGACGGCCGCAGAGCGACAAGCTCCTTCACGGACTGCGGAAGGAGTCCTGGCCATCGAGTGCCCTCCGGCTTAAAAGCGGTGGCCGCTTGCGGCATGGCGGTACGTTCCAGAACAGCGCGCGACAGTTGTTCAAGCTTCGGATCATTCCGCGCCGAGGCAAGCAGTTCGGCCGCCCTGAACGGCCGCCCCAGGGCCACCGCATCCAGGGCGCTGCACCAAATCCAGGAAGGATCGTTTTGAAGAGAGGGGCGCGCCTCTGCCAACAAACGGAAGGCCTTGTCGGCGTCTGCCGAGAAAAGCGCCGCCCGCCCCTGCTCCAGCGCGCTGTTCGCCGCAAGCCGGGCGCCTGGCGGCGGAGGGAAGACGGCTGGCGAGGAAGAGCCTGCCCGCGCCACGGCTGCCAACAAGAGCAACTGGGAGAGCAGGATGAAAAGCCTAAATGTCCTCCACCTTGCCGGTTTCAAAATTGACCACCTTAGTCTGTTCGCCATCTCGAACGTTCCAGGTAAAACTTTTCTCGTGTCCCGCCCGGTCCTCTACGCGAAACTGGTGTTGGCCGACTGCCAGCGGAGCGTCTCCAACAAGAGGCAGGTCGCCGAGATAGGAGCCGTCCACAAAAACCTTTCCGTCATCCACCGGCTTCGCGTGCAGAAACACCCTGCCCGTGGCGAAGGGTTTCGCTTGGAACTTTACCACACGGCCCGCCTCGATGGTTACCTTCCCGGTTTGCTCTCCGCGCACGCCAGAGTCAACTGCCCGTATAGCCTGCTGCCCCTCGGGCAACTGGACCTCCTTGCCTGACGCGCCAAGGAGCCGGTCTCCGAGGTAGAACTTCATGGTAGCAGAGGCCGACTCAAGCCGCAACGTCCCCGTCGGTTTCGCCAGAGCCATTTCGGCTTTGAAGGAGCCCTCTTTTGCCGGATCCACCC
Source organism: Acidobacteriota bacterium (assembly GCA_037444385.1). Classification (GTDB taxonomy): domain Bacteria; phylum Acidobacteriota; class UBA4820; order UBA4820; family DSQY01; genus JAEMPZ01. The sequence goes on from JBBIMN010000174.1 coordinate 1,120, forward strand.
TTCGTTCAAAGGTTTCGCGGCCTTCCATGGCGAGCGCCAGAGTGAATGGAGAACAGTTGTCCCGCTGAATGTCCGAGGGAGTTTTTAGCCCCGTCTCGCGCCCGTCAACCGAAATGGCGGCGCCTGGAGGCAACGACTCCACGTGAAAGGCGAAAGTGCCTTTGGGTTCCAGAACGAGGCGAAGGTCTTTCTGGTTTGGCGTGTTGCGCACTTCGGACTTCGCATAGAGGCAGCCGATGCGCGCTTCAACCTGGTGGGGCGACGTATCGCCGGGCATCAGCGTAACGGCCGCTACGGGCTTGCCATCCAGAAAAAGCTGGGCGCCTGCGGGCTCCGTGGCTACTCCGATGGGACGGGGCATCTTTTCCTGGTAGGCCGGCACCGCCGGCGCGGAAGGCGCCGAGGGTTTTGCAAAGAAGAACCAGGCCGAAACGGACGCCGCGGCAGCCAAAACGGCCACCGAGCCGCCTATCAGATATTTCCGCCAGCTTCGCTTCGAGGCGCGGCGGATGCGCTGAATGCCCGACGGGGGTGGAGGAAGCACCTCCTGAGTCGGCGTCGGCGTGTAGAGGCTTCCGACCATTGATTGTCCGAGATCCATCTCAGAGTAGTGCGTAAGCGCCTCGATAAAGGCCTGCCCGGTCAGAAAACGGTCTTCTGGATTCTTATTAAGCGCCCTCTGTATGATTCTGCTCAGGGTTTCAGGCAAATCCGGATTCAACTGCCGGGGCTCTGTCGGGGTTTCGTGGAGGATCTTGTAAATGATGGTGGAAAGCGCCTCTCCGCGAAACGGCCGCTCGCCGGTAACCATTTCGTACAGTACGACGCCCATCGAGAAGAGGTCCGACCGGCCGTCGAGCAGCTTGCCTTGAATCTGCTCCGGGGACATATAGTGCGGGGTTCCTATGACCATTCCGGTCTGCGTGAGGTGCGCATCGGCCTCCTTTGCCAAACCGAAATCCATCACCTTGAGCGATTCGCCGTTCACTACAATCATGTTGCCAGGCTTGATGTCGCGGTGAACGATGCCGTGGCGGTGAGCGTAGTCAAGCGCGGAAAGGCCTTGGCAGACAAGGGTGAGCGCCGTTTCGAGTTGCATCAGGCGGCCCTTGACGCAGAAATGGTCAAGAAGGATTCCTTCGACGTATTCCATGACGATGAACATCGTTCCCTGGTCCTCGAACACGTCGAATATCGTGACAATGTTGGGATGAAGCAGTTTGCCCGCGGCCTGGGCTTCTCTAAGGAAACGCGCTTTCCCCTCCGCGACCTCTTCAGGGCGCGCGCCCTCTTTTGGTTTGATCGTCTTGACCGCCACTTTGCGGCCTATCTGCGGATCGTGGGCCAGATAAACGACGCCCATGGCCCCTTTCCCCAGTTCCTTGATTATCCGGTAACGTCCTACCTGCTGCCCTTCTGCCATCTCAGGCCACCTCGCAGACGCGGTTCTTGCCGGACTTCTTGGCGCGGTAAAGCGCGGTGTCGGCTTGTTCCAGGACGACATGCCGGTCCTCGCCGTCCCTGGGATAGGAGGCGACGCCAGCCGACAACGTTATCATCAGTGGACGCGCTAGGGTCTCGACGCCAAACCGTTGTTCTTCCACCAGCCTCCGAACGCGGTCGCCCACGGAGGCGGCAAGGTCAACATCAAGTCCTGGCAGGAGCAAAGCAAACTCCTCCCCTCCGTATCTCGCGGCGATATCCTCTTTTCTGGTGACCGATTGTATTATCTCTCCAACCCCTCGCAGAACCGCGTCGCCCGAAAGGTGGCCCCAGAGGTCGTTGATCTCCTTGAAATTGTCCAGGTCCATCATGATGACCGAATAGGGCCGGCGCGTGGCTTCGTGCTCGCGGGCCACGGCAAGAAGGGCTTCATGAAAATAGCGGTGGTTGTAGAGATTGGTCAAGCCGTCCACGGCCGCCTGGTGGCGGACGCTCGCGTGTGCCCGGGAACTTTCGAGCGCCTGCACCGCCTGGTTCGCGATGATCTCGAGGGCGTTGAAAGCCTCCATGGACGGGACTTTCCCGTCGGATGGTTCGTCCACTGACATGATGCCAATAAGATGATTATCCTTGCTGAACATCGGCACCAGTAGAACGTCCATAGGGTCCCAATCGTCCGGTTCGATGGCTGGCCGAGAAATGACGGGCAAAACGATAAAGGGCAGCGATTCTCCTTCGGTGTGGCGCACGAAGTAACAGTTTCCAACCTTGTACTTGTCCTTAAAAAGATCCAGTATCTTCGCGGCGTCCGGGTGTACCTCCTTGATCTCCTCCCAACGGTCATCGTCGCCTGCCTGCGCTACCCGGTCGAAACATCCTCCCTCCTTGTTGTATAAGCTTATGAGCACGCTCTGAAAACCGACGCTCTGCCGGATACCCAGCGCCACCTTCTCGAGGATCGTCTGTGGGTCCATGTGAATTTTTAGGAGGTTAGAGACGTCGAGAATCTCGGACAAGTAGTGAGTCTGCTGGGCCAGCCGGTTGTTCGTGGAAAGAATCTGGCGCTTCAAAATCTCGTCCTGGACATAACTCGCGATCTGCGCCATGGCGAGGCTGGCGAACTGGATTTCGGCTTCCGTGAACGGTTGGTCGCTCTCGCGCTCGGCCACGAGGACGCCGAAAGCCACTTCGCGCGTGGCGAGCGGAACGAGAAGCTGGTGGCTCGCCTTGGGCATGAGCAGCGGATGGCACTCTTTTCCGCTGAATGCCTTTGCCAGCTTCAGCGAACCACTCTCAAGCATCGCCTCCAGCATGGACTTCGCCGCGTACGGGTCCTGTGGCAGCGACACGCGGGAGTAAAGGATTGGCTCATGCTGAAATGAAGTCTCCGTCGCGAAGAGCAGTTCGGCGTCCCAAGGCACGAACTCGTTCAAGCCGGAGAGAAGCATTTTGAGGAAGGACTCGTTTTCAAGCGAGCCGCTTTCGCTCGACAGCATCTGCAGGAGGAATTCCTGGCGGCGCGTAGCCTCGATCAACGCTGAGTTCTTTTGCTCCTTCTCGCCGATAAGCTCCAGAACCCAGACCACCACTGCGAGCGGAAGCAAGCTGAGCAGCGCGGGCAAAACGCTTTCTCGCTGAATTTCGAACATTACAAGCGCGACGTAAGGCAGAGACAGCGTGACCCATGCCAAGGTTTTTATGGCGCTCTTCCAGAATTTCCTTGGGAGCTTGCCAGGTCCTCCCTCAATGAACCTGTAGGCTGCCACCATGAGCAGGCTGGATATGAATTGAAGCCAGACGCCCGCCATGAGCCATAAAAGGCCTATCGCAGTAGGCCCGCGCTCTCGCGCGAAGGCGCCGGAAGCCAGAACGAGGGCTGTCCCAAATGCAGTTGAAAGCCCCGTATCAAAAAAATCGAAAGCAGATGCAAGGCCGGGGCGGCGAGCCTGCGGGCGAATCAGACGGCTGGCCAGGTAGCCGCTGCCAGCGAGCAGTCCGGCCAGAACGGGGTTGCCTATCAAAAGAACAACTGGGAAAGCGACCACGTGGTCCGCGTTAATTCGTCCAAGGCCTGGAAGCGGGACATCGAAGACGTACGCGAGGACGAAAGCCAAAAAGCCCAAAGGTATGGTCCATGGATGGTCCGCTTTCAAGCCATAAACCCATCCCATGGCGGCCGTCGCGGCCACAAAGAGCGCCAGCAGGATGTAGTGGCCCGGCCGGTGTTTATACACGCTTCCTCCCCATGGACGGCCAGCGGACCATTCGCGGCATTTTTAGTTTAGCACAGATACCGGAATTATTGATAAGTTCGCTGATACCGTAGAAAGCAGCCGGCGAAACCCTTGGACTTACAACGCAGCCTTGCTTTTCGCCAGGCTGTTTGTCCCGAGCATGACTGGCACGGCCACCTTGAGAATCAAGGTGAAT
>JBBIMN010000175.1:0-4983 GCA_037444385.1 Acidobacteriota bacterium
CAGGCTCTTACGATCTTTCCGTTGAATCCCATGGGGCCTCCATTTGGGAAGGCTCGGTCATGCTTGGGGCGTTGGACATCCGGGAGCTGGTGGTTTATAGTCATGATGAAAGGGGGCGCTTTTGCACCCATGGGGCTCGTAGGCAGTCTGGAGGATCTGTCCCTCCTTGACATCTTGCAGATAGTCAACGTCTCGCGGCGAACCGGCGTCCTTCGGATTCACGTGGATGGCGGAGCCACCTATTTCATCCACTTCCAGACCGGAGCCGTGGCTGACATAGTGGGGGCTTTCGACGAAGCGCCCTTCTTCGGCTATTTTCTCAAGGAGGGCCTCGTTGAGGAGAGAGAGTACAACGAGGCGCTGGCCCGTTCAGGGCACAAGCCCCGCGCGGCCCTCGATTATCTGGTGGACGCGGAGATCCTCAACGCCAGGCTGGTGGAGCAGGCGCGCCGCCGCGAACTCTCGGCCAGATTGCGCCATATGGCGCGGGAGTGCCGCTCCGGCGAGTTCGCCTTCTTTCTTCAGGACCAGGGGGAGGTCAAAGAGGCGCAAAGTCCCGGCCCCACGCTTCCTTTGGCCGAGCCGGTCTCGCCCCAGAACCTCTTAAGCCAGTCGCTGCATGACCAGGCCATTACGGAATTGTCCCCGCAAAGGCAACCGGTCGCGCCGCGGGAACAAGTTTCGCCTCCGGTGGCCCGCGAGGTGCTGGCGGGCCAATCCGCGGCAAAGACGCCAAGGCCGAAGCGGCCTTCCGTACACGAAGAAGCCGAAATCATTCACGAGGCCGAAGCCGTGCCGCTCCTCCCTGAAGACGCGCCAAAAGGCCTGCCGGTGGTCACTCCAGCTCCAGAGGCGTTCGATCAGCCGGAAAGAATCTCCGGCAGCAGGAACAATCTGACGGTTATTTTGGCGGCGGACGAATCCATTTTCAAAAATCTGCTATGGCAGAAGCTCCTTGGACATTTCGGGCGCGTCGAGCGGGTGTGCAATCTTGCCGAGTACATCAGCCTCGCCAAGACGCTTCTGGAAAGGCGGACGCCCTTCGTCTCGGTTGTTGATCTCTTGATGCCGACGCAGGACGGGAAGGGCTACCTTGGCGGACTGGAAATCGCGGAGCAGTCCTACGCCAGGTTTCCGGAGGTCAAGATACTTCTTACCACGGACCTTCTGGATCCAAGGATGGATGACATGGCCAGAGCCAAGGGAGCCTCCATCGTGCTCCAAAAGCCCGAGCTGGCGAGGCTCCAGGTCGGCCAGCTCGAGTCGGCCATCGGTGCTTTCGGGCAGAAGATCTGTTTCGAGATCGAGAAGCTGGCGCCACCCATTGAGGAGGAGGTCGCGACCTTTCTTAAAGACCTTGGCGCGGAGGTGGTTTCCGAAGGCTTCAGGGTCCGCGACCAGCTTGGCCTGCTGAAAGGCCTGATGGGCGAACTCGCCAACCCGCAGGAGTCCTCGGAGATTTCGCTTTTGGTCCTGAGGCTGGCGTCGGAGTATTTCGAAAGGGCGATCCTGTTCCTGGTCAAGCGCGACGAACTCGTCGGCCTTGGAGGGTTCGGGGACACGGGCGACAAGGAGACCATGATCCAGAAGGTCCGCCGCCTTCGAATACCTCTGGGAATCGGTTCAAGCATTGACGGCGTGCTTTCCTCGCGCGCCAGCGCGCAAAGGGCGCAGGGCGACATTTCGGAGGTTGACGGCGACTTCCAGGACGCCATCGGCTCGTATCGTTCCGCGGCCTTCGTCATGATCCCCATGGTCAGCCGCAACCGCGTCATCGCCGTGCTTTACGCCGACAACGCGGCGAGCGGAACGGCGCTGCCCGACATTTCAGGCATGGAGATTTTCATGGCGCAGGCCGGCCTCGCCATGGAAAAGGCGCTGCTTGAACGCCAATTGATGACCTTTAAAAAGGGGCTGCCTGAAAGCCTGTCCTAAAAAATTAGGACGTGCCCGCGACGGAGGATAGGCGATGCGAGCGATCAATCCGGCCACGGACGAAGTCATTCAGGATTACCCGGAACACGGCCCCAAGGATGTCGAGCGCCTCGTGGCCCGCGCCGGCGAGGCATTCCCCGCGTGGCGGGGGACGCCGTTTTCCAAGCGCTCCATCCTCATGAAGAGCGCTGCGCGCGTGCTTCGCGAATCGCGCGGCGCCTGGGCGCACCTGATGACAATGGAGATGGGAAAGACGCTGGCATCGGCCGAGGCCGAGGTGGACAAGTGCGCCTGGGTCTGCGAGTACTACGCCGAAAGCGCTGAGAAACTTCTCGCGCCGGAGCACGTGGCCACCGACGCCTCCGAAAGCTTCGTGCGCTTCGAGCCGCTGGGCGCCGTGCTGGCGGTCATGCCATGGAACTTTCCGTTCTGGCAGGTCTTTCGCTTTGCCGCGCCCAGCCTCATGGCCGGCAATACCGCCCTCTTGAAACACGCCTCCAACGTTCCTGGCTGCGCGCTGGCCGTCGAGAAGGTATTTCAAAGGGCCGGCTTTCCCGAAGGCGTTTTTTCCACCTTGATGATTCCGGGCGCGGGCGTGGAGGCGGTGATTCGCCATGGAGCAGTGAAAGCGGTGACGCTGACCGGAAGCGAGCCGGCCGGCAAATCGGTGGCCGCCATTGCCGGTTCCGCGCTCAAGAAGACGGTCCTGGAACTTGGCGGTTCCGACCCTTTCATCGTTCTTCGCGACGCGGATATTGACGGCGTGGCGGTTCAGGCGGCGGTGGCGCGCTGCATCAACACCGGGCAGTCCTGCATCGCGGCCAAGCGCTTTATCGTGGAGGAAAAGGTTGCCGATCGTTTTGAGAAGGCCTTTGCCGCCGCCATGAGCGGCATGAAGGTGGGCGACCCGCTCGACCGCAAAAACGACGTCGGCCCGCTGGCGCGCAAGGATCTGCTAGACGAATTGGACGATCAAGTGAAGCGCTCCATTGCCGCCGGGGCGCGGCTGGCGTCTGGAGGCCAACGGCTTTTTGACAAGGGCTGCTTCTACTCCCCGGCCGTCCTGTGCGGAGTGGCCCCGGGCAATCCCGCCTTCGAGGAGGAGATCTTCGGCCCCGTCGGCGCGGTGATTCGGGCCAGGGACGCTGAACATGCCGTGGAGCTGGCCAACCGCTCGCGCTTCGGCCTTGGCGCCAGCATCTGGACCGGCCACAGCCAGACGGGCAAAGCGCTTGCCGAACGGATAGAGTCGGGAGCGGTCTTCGTCAACGGCGTCGTGAAGAGCGATCCAAGGCTGCCGTTCGGCGGCGTCAAGGCCTCCGGTTACGGCCGCGAACTGGGCACGTTCGGAATTCGCGAGTTCGTCAACATCAAGTCGGTCTGGGTCAAATAGATGGAAGCGCTTCTCGATGTTCGGGACCTGTGCGTCAGCTACCCAAGCCCCAAAGGAGAGGTCCGCCCGGTGGACGGCGTCTCCCTGCAAGTCGGCCGAAACGAAGCGGTCGCGCTGGTCGGTGAATCCGGCTGCGGCAAAAGTTTGACCGCGCTCGCCGTGCTTCGGCTGCTCCAGCCTCCCGGGCGGCTCTCCCGCGGTTCAGTTTGGTTTGAAGGGAGAGATCTCGGTTTGCTTGGCGAGAGGGATCTCTGCAAGGTCCGCGGCGCGCGCGTCGCCATGGTTTTTCAGGAGCCGGTTGCGGCGCTGAATCCCGTCTTGACGGTAGGCTTTCAGGTCGCCGAGGCGCTTCTGGCCCATGAAAAGCTCTCACGCCGCCAGGCGAAGGCGCGGGCGGCTGAACTGTTGGCGGAAGTCAGGCTCCCGGATCCCCAAAGAATCATGGCGTCCTACCCCCACCAGCTCAGTGGTGGAATGTGCCAGCGCGCCCTTCTCGCCATGGCGCTCGCCTGCCGCCCGCCCCTGTTGCTTGCGGACGAACCGACCACGGCCCTCGACGTCACGGTCCAGGCGCAGTTGCTGGATTTGCTGGACCACTTGAGAGAGACGTTTGGTTTGGCCGTTCTGTTGATCACTCATGACCTGGCCGTCGTGGCGCGCTTCGCGCAACGCGTATACGTAATGTACAGCGGGCGCATCGTGGAGCAAGCCACTGTCAAGGAACTTTTCAAGCACCCGTTGCACCCTTACACCAGAGGCCTGCTGCAAAGCGTGCCGCGGCGAGGCGCGAGAGGGCGGCTCGAAGCCATACCGGGCGCCGTGCCGCCTCCAGGCGCGCGGCCTCCAGGCTGCGCGTTCGGCCCGCGCTGCGACAGATTTCGCCCCGCGTGCGCCGCCGCCATCCCGAACCTGATCGAGGCGGCCCCGCTCCATTTGGCGCGCTGTCCGTTTTACGCCGAGGCGCGGCAATGAACGCGCGCCCGCTGCTTCAAGCGCGAGAGCTGGTCAAACACTTCCACGTCAAGAGCGGCTTCTTCGCGCGCGGACGCGAGGTCGTGCATGCAGTGGACGGCGTCAGCTTTGACATCGGGGAGGGCGAGGTCTTCGCGGTCGTTGGAGAGTCCGGTTCCGGAAAGAGCACGTTGGGAAGATGCATTCTCAGGTTGGAGGAGCCTACTTCTGGCGCGGTCATCTTTGACCAGCAGGATTGGCTTGCTTTGAAGGGCCGGATGTTTCGCCAATGCCGCAGGAATATGCAGGCGGTTTTCCAGGACCCTTACTCCAGCTTGAACCCTAGAATGTCTGCCGGAGCGGCGGTTGAGGAGCCTCTTATCATCCACAAGCGGGGGGGGCGGGATGAACGGCGCGCCCGCGTGGAAGAGCTTTTGCGGCAGGTCGGGCTGGACCCGTCGGACGCCGGCCGCTATCCGCACGAGTTCTCGGGTGGACAGAGGCAGCGCATCTGCATCGCCAGGGCCCTCGCGCTTTCCCCCAAGCTTCTCGTGCTGGACGAGCCCGTGAGCGCGCTCGATGTTTCGGTCCAGGCGCAGGTCATCAACCTTTTGCGCGATCTCAGAGACAGGCTCGGCCTTTCCTACCTTTTCATAGCCCACGGCCTTCCGGTGGTTGAGAACATCAGCGGCCGCGCCGCCGTG
>JBBIMN010000176.1:0-4944 GCA_037444385.1 Acidobacteriota bacterium
GGCCGCTGGGGTTTGGCATCGAACGGCAGAGCGGAGACGGCGCGGCGGCGGCGGGACGGCAACGGCGCGGGATTTCTATATTGAAGGATCCTGCCCTGGAAGTTTCTCAGAACCAGCGAGTCCTCCGTCTGATACATCAGGTAATTCGGCGAGAGCGGAATTTTGCCCCCGCCCTCCGTATCCACCACGAACGCCGGAATCGCCAGCCCGCTCGTCCATCCCCGCATCTTCTCTATAATCTCAACGCCGGTCCAAACGGAGGTCCTTAGATGTTCAGCCCCTACGACCGGATCACACTGGAAGAGGTAGTACGGCCTCACGCCGATCTTCAGAAGCCCGTGGCAGAGCTTGAGCATCGTCTCCGGCGTGTCGTTGACTCCTCTCAACAGCACCGACTGGTTGCTGACCGGGATGCCCGCCTTTTGAATTTTCAGGCAGGCCGCCGACGATTCAGGCGTAATCTCTCTCGGATGGTTGAAGTGGGTGTTCAGCCATACCGGTAGGTGGTTGGAAAGCACCTGGACAACGTCGTCGCTGATCCTCTGAGGCAGCACAACGGGGAAACGTGTGCCTATACGGATGATCTCAACGTGAGGGATCTTCCTAAGCTCCGTCAAACAATAATCCAAAACGGGAAGGGGAAGCGAAAGCGGGTCTCCTCCCGAAAAGATGACGTCCCTGATCTGAGGCGTTTGGCGGATGTAGGACAACATCGCGTCAAGCATCGGCCTTGACTTGGGCATTTCGCCGTCGGCCCACTCCCTGCGCCTCGTGCAGTGGCGGCAGTACATCGGGCACATGTTGGTGGCGATGAAGAGCGCGCGGTCCGGATACTTGTGGACCAAACCCTTGACCGGCATGTGGCCGTCCTCGTGCAGCGGGTCGCTGATTCCCACGCTGAGGTAAGTGAACTCGCAAGCGGCGGGAACGGCCTGTTTCCGAATCGGGTCTTCGGGATCTCCCGGATCAATCAAGGAAAGGTAATAAGGAGGAATGCCAATGTGGAGCTGGTCCTCCACCAGCCTCAGTTGTTCGAATTCGCCTTTGGAAAAAGGCACGAACTTCGCGAGCGTGGAAAGGTCGCGTATTCGGTTCCGGTACTGCCACCGCCAGTCGTTCCACTGGGCGCCGGTTACGCCTGGGAAGAAAAGATTGCGGTTGGTCTGGGGTAACGGCTCAGGTGCTGGGGCGTCCAGCATGGTATCCTCCGTGCGGGGCTAAGCCCCGCGGCAATCCTGGTGCCAATAAACGGGAAAGCCCCGCCGAAGACGGCGAGGCCCATAAAGGTTTCCTCTGGCTGGAAACCGAAGGTTCGGGGATTTTGGGTCTCAGCGGTTGCTCAGGCTCCATTCGCCGCTGTGGGGGTGGCCACCCCTCCTCTAGTCCTCTTCATAGCCTAACCTTGCTCCTGGCCCCGTGCCGTCAAAATAGTGCCCCGGGCGCCCCGACTTATGGACAATATATACTTTTAAAAAAATATGTCAAGAGGGTGTATTGGACTTCAAGAGTGCCTCAAGAAGTTGGGGGATACTATCAATTGCCCTGTTTTCGGGCATCCACAAGCTATTTGATGAAAAGAAGCCACGCTCCTCCCAACGCTCCGATTGTGCCAAGGACCGCTCTCAAGGTAATCCTGTCGCCGAAAATCCACCGGCCGAGAGGAATGAGCAGGACTGGAGGCAGGCTCATGAGCGCGGCCGCGATGCCAACCTTGGCGTACTTCACGGCAACGAGCGAGAGCCACACTCCAAGGAAAGGGCCAAAGACGGCACCGCAAGTGGTGAAGAGCGCCCCGCGGCGGTCGCGCAATTTGCGGGCCGCATCGAGAACGTCCCCGCGCAGGAGAGAGACCGCCCAAAGCCCAGCCGCGGCGACCGTCATTCGTATGACCGTTCCCGAGAGGGCTGGAAGCTCTCCGAGCAGCCCCTGCTTCGCCATGAGAACTCCCGCGGCTTGGCACGCAGCGCCGCCAAAGGCGAGAAGGCTTCCCCTGAAAGGGCGCCGAGCCGGGCCGCCTGTCTCTGCCCTCGCGCCGCCCGCCACAACCCACGCGATGCTCGTCAGCGTTATGGCCACGCCCAGAAGTTCCCTGGCCGAAAGGCGTTCCCCCAAAAAAAGAAACGCCATGAGTGCCGCCAGAATCGGCCAGGAGGCCATGACCAACATCGCGCGTTGCGTGCCGAGCTCCACCAGAGATTCAAAAAGGAGTGTGTCTCCAAGCGTGAGGCCTATGAGGCCCGAAAAGCCGAACCAGAGCCAAGCTTCCACTCCGGCTCCGAGTGGCAGGAATGAGCCGTAGAGAGCCGCGTGAGTGGCGCCAAGGAGGAGAATCGCGATGGCCAGCCGGACACGGTTTACGGTGTAGGAACCGATCCGCAGGCTGGCCAGCGTGAAGAAGATAGCGGTAAAAGTCCATAAAACAGACGTCGCCAGCGCCGCCGCCTCGCCTCCGAGTCCTCGAAAAAGGTCAGCCACGTTGGCCCCGTCAAGTCTGCTTCAAGTGAAGCTCGAAAAAACCGAGTATCTTCGAGAAGAGATCAGCACGGGCCGGCCTTTCCCTTATACCGTGGTCCATCCGAGGGTAATAGGCAACGCTAAAGACTTTGCCCTCTTTGAGCAGCGCGTCAACCATCTGGGCGCTGTTGCTGAAGTGGACGTTGTCGTCGCACAGCCCTTGAGCGATAAGAACCGGCGCGGTGAAGTTCCTGGCGCAAAAAACAGGCGAACTGTCGCGGTAACCTTCTGCGTTTTCTTTCGGAAGCTTCAGGTAGCGCTCGGTGTAGCAGGTGTCGTAGTTCATCCAGTCGGCTACGGGCGCAACGGCCACGCCAGCCGCGAAGGTTCCCGCTGGCGCGTTCGCCAGGCCGTAGAGCGTCATGAACCCGCCATAACTCCAGCCCCAAATGCCGATGCGCGATGGGTCCACGAAGGGCAAGGATTTCACGTAAGAGATGCCGGCGAGCTGGTCTTCAAGCTCAATCTTGCCAAGGCGGCGAAAGAGCGCGGCTTCAAAGGCGGCACCTCTCCTTGCCGAACCTCTGTTGTCAATGGTGAAGACGGCGAAGCCGTGCTCGGTGAAAAGTTGGGTGGTGTACTCCCAGCGTCCTCCCCAACGGTCCTGGACCATCTGGGCGTGAGGACCGCCATAGACATCCACGATAAGGGGATATTTCCGGGATGGATCAAAGTCTCGCGGCCTGTATAGTTTGCCGTGAAGGAGATCGCCGGACGATCCTTTCACAACTACGAACCGTGGTGCAACGAAGCCGAAACGGCCGGCGTCATCGCGCGATGACGCCGCAATTTCCATCGGGGCCCCTTTGCCTGTGGGTCTAAGCCTCCAAACCGGTGGAACGTCCGCAGTAGAGGCACGGTCCAGCCACCGCGCAAAATCCGGCGAAACAAGCGCGTCGTGCCAGCCCGTGCCGTCGCTCAACATTTCGGCCTTGCCTTTGCCCAATGGGGAGCAAAACAGGTTTTCGCCGAGAGGGTTGTCGCCTCCAGACGAGAAGTATACGAAGCCATTCTTCTCGTCCACGCCCAGCATCTCGTCAACGTCCCATCCCGCCGGGGTAATGGCGCCGATCACTTTTCCGTCCTTGCCGTAAAGGTAAAGGCGGGCGTGGCCATCCCGCTCGCTTTGCCAGACAAACCGGCCGTCCTTCATGAACCTTGGGCCTTCGCTCACGTTCACCCACGATGCGGACTCCTCCGCTAAAATAAGGCTGGCAGAACCTTGGGTAATGTCCCGCGATCTCAGTTCAAGACGGTTCTGTTCACGGTTTAAAAGCTCGAAGGTGAGCGTGCGCCCGTCCGGCGTCCATGCCACTCTTGGCAGGTAACCTTCACCTGAAAGGGCTTCAGGAATCCAAGTAACGGCTCCAGCCGCAACCGGCGCGACGCCAAGCGAAACGACCGGGTTGGGATCGCCTGGCATAGGATACTTCCGCATATTGGCGTCCGGGTGGCTTTGTGTCAGGTCGGGAACAGGATATGATGGAACAGCGCTCTCGTCGAATTTCAGGAAGGCGATCCGAGAGGAGTCGGGAGACCACCAGAACGCGGTCTCCATGTCCAGTTCTTCCCCATACAGCCAATCGGGCGCCCCGCATAGAAGATCGGGCTCGCGGCCTTCGGCGAGCGTACGCGTGGCGCCGGACACGATGTCCAGAAGCTTGAGGCTCCCGTGGCTCGTAAAGGCCAGCCATTTTCCGTCGGGAGAGATTGCGGGGTTTTGCGCCTCCTCCTCTTTCGCCAAAAGCAGTTTCAGTTTCGAGGCGGCGCCTTCCCAGAGAAATAGCCCCTGGGCGCTGGAGAGAAGAAATCGTCTCCCTGGTTCAACCAGAACGGCCTCGTAAAAAGATGCGCCGGCCACGCCGGTCTTGCGAAACCGCTCTAGCTTGGACAGAGCCGAACGAAACTGTTCCTGGGAGATGGCAGTCGTGGTCTTCCCGTTTTTGACGCTATATGCGGCCAGGTCCGAGGGGCCATGCACCGTTTTTGCTGGGGCGAAAAAGAACAGGACGGCTCCGTCAGAAGACCAGTGAGGCTGGCGGGGAAGGCCGTCGGGAGCGGTGCCCCTTTCCACCGATGTTTGCGGAGTTAGCGTCTCAAACCCAAAGATGGCGGCTGGGTATGTGAACGCAATCAGAAAAAGACAACCAAGAAAACAGATCAGACGTTGGCGCATGGAATTACCTCTCGCGGTGTTCCGCCCGCAGGCGGAAAGAAAGCGTCGTGGTAAGGGGGTACCGGGGCTTTATTGGTTTCGTAGTGGATATCGGAATATCGGAGCATGCGATAGTTTCGTCCTCTATGGCTCCGTGCCTCCGTCTCCCCGTCACCCCCTTACTCGCCTTGAAGCACTTCGTTGAGGGCCGCGCGGTCCATTGGCGACAGGTCAAGAAACTCCACGCCAACCTCCCAAACCCCGCCTTCACCCTC
>JBBIMN010000177.1:0-4943 GCA_037444385.1 Acidobacteriota bacterium
GGAAGGTTTTGAAGGCCTCCCCGTCATTGTCGCCAGCGCCATGACCGGCCACGGCGTAAACGAGGTTCGCGAAGCGCTTCTCGGCGCGGTCAAAGCTTGCCCAAGGCGGCCTGTTAACAGGCCATTCAGGCTTCCCGTTGACCGCGTCTTCCCCATAAGGGGTTTTGGTACCGTCGCGACTGGAACTTGCAGCGATGGCCAGGTAGGCGTGGAAGAGACAGTTGAACTCTTCCCGAAGCGGCTGGCGAGCAAAGTCCGCGGGATACAGGTTTTTCAGGAGGCGGCTGAGAATATCTCGGCGGGCCAGCGCGCCGCATTGAACCTTCCAGGCATCCACCACAGTGAAATCAGGCGCGGCGACGTGGCCGCTTCTCCGGGCTCTCTTTGGCCGGCCTACCTCCTCGATGTCCGGCTTGAGGTCTTGGTCTCTTCGCCGATGCCCATAAAAGAGGGCCTCACCGCTTTGCTGCACATCCACACGCAGGAGGTCGAGGCCCACATCCACCTTGCAGCAGGAACGCGCCTTGAACCGGGGGAGTCCGGGCTGGCGCAGCTTCGGTTGAACGAACTGGCCTGCGCCTGGCCTAAAGACCGCTTCATACTTCGCCTCCCAGCTCCCGCCCGCACCGTGGCTGGCGGCGAGATATTGCTCCCCGCTAAGCGAAAAGCCCGCTGGAACCGCCAGCGTGACGCCGCGGTGGCAAGGGTTCTGGAAGAGCGCGGCCCGGATGGAGCGCTGGAGGCGCTACTGTTGGAGGCGGGACCGCTGGGCGCTTCGCCCGACGAAATAGCACCGCGCCTCGGCCTTGGCGAGAACCCGCTGAAAGAGATGGCGCGGAACGCCGAGCGCGGGGGATCACTTGCGCGCTGGGATGGCGGGGGCTGGTGGCTCCATCCTCTGGAGGCCTCTGCATGGCTAGCGCGGGCGGAGGGTTGGCTCGCCGCAAGAGCCTCAGGGGCAGCCTGGGTTTCCCGCCCTGAATTCGCCGCCCATTGGGGACGCATTTTGAACCAGCGCCAGGCGGAAGCACTCGCCCACGCTCTTTGCGCAAGCGGCATGGCCGAGGAGGAGCATGACCGGCTGAGGCCCAAAGGCCACCGCGTCGTCATGGACGCGCGCGAGGAGACAGTTTGGAAGGCCATTCTGAAGGAGTTGGGCGATGCCGGCATGTCGCCGCGCGCCGGGGCGGAGATGGAGCGCCTCCACGGCCCCTTATCCAGGAAAGTGCTTCCGCTGATGTGCCAGGAGGGGCACGTCGTGCGTTTCGGCGGCGATTTCTTCATTACGCGGGAAGCGCTGGCGGCCATCCGGGAGAGGCTTTCGGCTCATGCGCGCGAGAACGGGACGTTCATCTCAATTCCCGATTTCAAGACCCTCTTCAACATTTCGCGCCGCTACGCCATGCCTCTTTTGGAATACCTCGGCGACTTGAAGTGGGCGCGCAGAGATGGCGATGGCAGGCGTATTCTCATTTAGCAATGAGGCATGAAGTGGCGGCATAGCCGGTGGCGATGTTCCCCAGGGTAACGCATGGCCACATAAATGCTCCAATTTCCACCCCTTTTCTCTCCTCTTTTCCAGCCCCCCAAAGGGCCTTGACATCTACCATATATAGCGCTATATTTCCTTCGCTGTCGCAGATATTGAGTTCCCCCCTTGGAGGGAGAGGGTGGGAAACTCACGGGGCGAAGGGCGCTATTAAGGAGAGGTATAATGGCAGAGACCAAAGAGGGACAACCGCCGCAGCAGGGCAACAGCCGCAAGATCGTGTCCGCCGCCGATAAGGCCGCCATGGCGCAACCATTTGTGGCGCCAGACCCGCCGGCGCAGAAAGCGCTCGCTGACGCCCTCGCTCCATTCCGCCTGGAACGGCGATTCACCGTAGAGGGTGAGAACCCCTATGGCCAGGTCGTATGCGAGCCAAGGGGCTGCAAGATCCTCAACAGCGACGGCAGCGTGGTTTTCTCCCTCGAAAACGCCGAAGTCCCCGCCGAATGGTCACAGCTTGCCTCGGATATCCTGATTTCCAAATATTTCCGAAAAGCGGGCGTCCCTGAAACGGGCCACGAGGTGTCGGCCAAACAGGTCGTCCACCGTATCGCCCACACGCTCAGGGTGGAAGGCGAGCGGCTTGGAGGCTATTTCGCCAGCGCGGAGGAGGCGGACACGTTCGAGGACGAGCTTGCCCACCTGCTTCTTACCCAGAAGGGCGCTTTCAACTCGCCCGTCTGGTTCAACCTCGGCCTCTGGCACGAGTACGGCATCGAGAGCCAGGGCGGCGCCTATTACTGGAATCCCGGCAAAGACAGGATCGAGGAGACATCCAACGCCTACCAATACCCCCAATGTTCCGCCTGTTTCATCCAGAGCGTCAGCGACGACCTCATGTCCATCTTCCAGCTTCTCAAGAACGAGGCAAGGCTCTTCAAGTACGGCTCCGGGACCGGCTCCAACTTCGCGCGCATTCGTTGCAAGGACGAGAAGCTTTCCGGCGGCGGGACCTCCTCCGGCCTGATGTCATTCCTGGAAGTTCTGGATAAAGCCGCCGGCGCTACCAAATCTGGAGGAACCACGAGGCGCGCCGCCAAAATGGTGGTTCTGGACGTTGACCACCCCGAAATCCTTGATTTCATCAACTGGAAACGGAAGGAAGAGCACAAGGCGCGGCTGCTTTGCGAGCGTGGCGTTGACGTTGAAGAGGCGGTACGCACGGTGTCTGGACAAAACGCCAACAACAGCGTGCGTTTGAGCGACGCCTTCATGGAGGCCTATGAGAAAGACGACGAGTTCACCACGACCTTCCGCACGACTGGCGATCCGGCCCAAACCTGCAAAGCTCGCGACGTCATGCGGCAGATAGCCCAGGCCGCGTGGGAGTGCGGCGACCCCGGGCTCCAGTTCGACACTACGATAAACAAGTGGCACACCTGCAAAGCGACGGACCGCATTCACGCATCCAACCCCTGCTCCGAGTACATGTTCCTTGACGACTCTGCCTGCAACCTCGCCAGCCTCAACCTCATCAAGTTCCTGGAACCTGACGGGCGCTTCGATGTGGAAGGGTTCAAGCACGCGGTCGCGGCTTTCATCACGGCGCAGGAAATTCTCGTTGACGCTTCGTCGTATCCGACCGAGGAGATCGCCAAGAACAGCCACGATTTCAGGCCTCTCGGCCTTGGTTACGCCAACATGGGGACGCTTCTGATGGTCAAGGGGCTGCCCTACGACAGCGCGAAAGCGCTTGCCTGGTGTGGCGCGCTGACCAGCCTGATGACTGGCCACGCATACACGGTTTCGGCCCATTTGGCGGCGAGAAAGGGGCCTTTCCCCGGATACTTCAAAAACCGCGAGTCCATGCTTGAAGTTATCAAGATGCACAGGGATCAGAGCCACGCCGTTGATGCGAGCCTTCTTCCGGAGGAGCTGGCCCTGGCCTCGCGCCAGGTCTGGGATGACGCCCTGACCTTCGGCCGCCAGCACGGCTTCAGGAACGCCCAGGCGACGGTAATAGCCCCAACCGGAACGATCGGCCTTCTGATGGACTGCGACACTACGGGCATAGAGCCCGATTTCGCTCAGGTAAAATTCAAGAAACTGGCCGGCGGAGGCTACTTCAAGATCGTGAACCAGTCGGTCGAACGGGCGCTCGCGGCACTTGGATACACCGACTCCCAGCGCCAGGAGATCCTGGCATACCTCCTCGGCACCGGCAAGCTTTCGGGCACGCCCCACGTCAACCCCACGTCGCTCAAGGCGAAAGGGCTTAACGACGAGGAGATCGCAAAAGTCGAGGCGCAGTTGTCCCGCGTGGTTGATCTTCCGCAGGCCTTCTCACCGTTCGTGCTCGGCGAGGCTTGCCTGAAACGGCTCGGCGTTGACCCCGCGAAAGCGAAGGAGCCGGGCTTCGACTTCCTCTCCAGCCTTGGGTTCGCCCAAGCGCAGGTTGAGGAGGCATCCCTCGTCGCCTGCGGCCACATGACTCTTGAAGGGGCGCCGCATCTCATGGAGGAGCACCTTCCGGTCTTCGATTGCGCCAACCGGTGTGGAAAGACGGGCAAACGGTTCATCGCGCCCTTGGGCCACGTCAAGATGATGGCTGCGGCGCAGCCCTTCATCAGCGGGGCGATCAGCAAGACGGTCAACCTGCCAAACTCCATAACCGTCGAGGAGATAGAGCGAATCTACGTTGAAGCGTGGAAGCGCGGCCTCAAGGCGCTGGCCGTCTACCGCGACGGCTCGAAGGTCACGCAGCCGCTTTCGGACGCATCCAGCCAAACGGCCCCGGCGAGCGCCACCGCCGCCCACGCCCCGCTAGCCGCTGAAGTCTGGCGCACGCCGCTCCAGAGAAGGCGCCTCCCAAAAAAGCGCGGAGGCTTCACCCAGGAGGCAAGGGTCGGCGGACAGAAGGTCTACCTGCGCACGGGCCAATACG
Organism: Acidobacteriota bacterium; assembly: GCA_037444385.1. GTDB lineage: Bacteria > Acidobacteriota > UBA4820 > UBA4820 > DSQY01 > JAEMPZ01. The sequence goes on from JBBIMN010000177.1 coordinate 4,434, forward strand.
AAGACGGCCGTTTGGGCGAGCTATTCATTGACATGCACAAGGAGGGCGCCGCCTTCCGGTCGTTGATGAACTGCTTCGCCATAGCCGTCTCGCTTGGCCTCCAATACGGCGTGCCCCTCGAGGAGTACGTGGACTGCTTCACCTTCACGCGCTTCGAACCACAGGGGCCGGTCAGCGACCACCCGAACATCAAATACGCCACTTCGGTGATTGACTACATTTTCCGCGTGCTTGCCCTGGAGTACCAGCAGAGGACCGACCTCGTCCAAGTCAAACCGGAAGAACTCCCGGATGACGCCGAAAAAACGCTCGCCTCCCCGACCGCGTCCAAGAAGGAGCTCGAAGAGGCGCAGAAGGCTCTGACCGCTCCAGCGCCCGTGCCCGTCTACAGAATGGAAGGGGCCACCGCGAACCCGCTCTCAGCGCACCTGGGGACGATGATGGGCGACGCGCCATTCTGCAACATCTGCGGCCACATCACGGTGCGCAACGGGAGCTGCTACAAGTGCC
>JBBIMN010000178.1:0-4929 GCA_037444385.1 Acidobacteriota bacterium
CTATTACGACGGCATCAACTACGGCCTCTTCTACAGCGACTGGTGCGCCGAGCGCATCATCGGCAAGGAGATCGCGGAGATAACGCGCCTCAAGGGGAAGAGGATCCTCATCGGGGAGTGCGGCCACGCGTCTAGGAGCGCGAAGGTTTTCGTGCCCAGCTTCGGTGGCGGCAAGAACTCCTTCCCCGTAACCAACATCATGGAAGTCACCTACGACATGCTAAAGCGGGGGAAGCTCAAGCTGGACCCGAACGTGATAACCGAGCGCGTCACTTACCACGACCCGTGCAACATAGCCCGCACCGGCTGGATCGTTGACCAGCCGAGGGAGATTCTCAAGGCGTTCTGCAAGAATTACGTGGACATGGAGCCGAAGGGAGAGAAGAACTACTGCTGCGGCGGCGGAGGCGGCACCGTCTCGATTGACGAGGTTCGCTCCTACCGCACCGGGGTCACGGGCAAGTTGAAGGCCGAACAGATAAGAAGGACGGGCGCCAGGTACGTCGTAGCACCATGCGCCAACTGCAAGAAACAGCTTCGCGAGGTCTGCGAGGACAACGATTTGAAAGGGGCCGAGGTGGTCGGCCTTCATGACCTTATTTACAAGGCGCTGATTCTCGAAAACAGGGGGGGAAAACCATGAACGCGGCTCTTCATCTCGCCAGGGGCCCCTTTTTGTACCTTGCCTTTTCCGTGCTAATCCTCGGCGCGCTCAGACAGTGGGGCTGACGATAACTGAAATCATACGCGCCTACCGCGTCGCCGGCGACCAGAAGATCCCCTGGCAATGGATGTTCAAGAAGAGCCTGGGATGGATCGTGCCGGTTAACGCCCTCCAGGGGACGCGAATCCTCTTCACGGCCGCTTCGGCGGTCTTTCACGCCGGGATGCTTCTGGTGCCTCTCTTCCTTGCAGGCCACGTTGCCCTGGTGCAAAAGGGTATCGGGCTCTCATGGCCCGCGCTCCCCTTCGTAGCCGCGGACGGCCTGACCATCGCGGCCCTCGTCAGCCTTGGAGTCGTCCTGCTCTACAGGCTTCTTGACAGGGCCGCGAGATTCTTGAGCGGCGCTCAGGATTACCTGCTTCTGCTTCTTTGCATCGCCGCCTTCGTCTCCGGCTACTTCGTGGCGCACCCGGCGCGGAACCCGTTGCCGTTCGATTTGACGTACCTTCTTCATCTCTTGAGCGCCGAACTGATCCTTCTTGTTCTTCCCTTCAGCAAGCTCTGCCACGCGCTTCTCTTTCCCTCGACGCGCATCGTCTGGGAACTTGGATGGCACTTCGTTCCGGGCGGAGGCGATAAAGTGAGAGTGGCGCTGGGAAAGGCGGGTGAGCCGGTATGATCCAGAACCCCTGCATCCTAACCGACGTTACCAAATGCATCGGCTGCGAGCAGTGCGTCGCGGCGTGCAAGAAGATAAACGGCCTGCCTGAAACGGATCCCCCGCCGCGGCCCGGCGCGACTCCCGACGGCCTCTCGGCCGGCCGTTGGACCACCGTCATCCGGCAGCCACACAACCACTTCGTGCGCAAGCAGTGCCGGCATTGCCTTGAACCGGCCTGCGTTTCGGTATGTCCCGTCGGCGCCCTGCAGAAGACGCCCGAGGGACCGGTCATCTATGACAAGAGCATTTGCATGGGCTGCCGCTACTGCATGCTGGGCTGCCCTTACGGCATTCCGCACTACCAGTGGGATTCGGCCAACCCCTCCGTCCGCAAGTGCATCCTCTGCTACCCGCACCTGAAGTCCGGCAAGGTGGCCGAGCCGGCCTGCGTCACTGCTTGTCCTACCAAGGCGACGATCTTCGGCGAGAGAGAGGGGATGCTCAGGGAGGCCAGGAAGCGTCTTCAGGCCGAGCCCGCGAAATACGCGCAGAAGGTTTGGGGGGAAACCGAAGTTGGCGGGACGTCGGTCCTGTACATCGCCGATATCTCCCTTGATTTCCTTGCCTGGAACAGCGGGAAGCAGCTCACGGACAAGCCATTGCCGGCGCTCACATGGGATGCCCTCAAGCCGGTGCCATTCGAATTCATCGGAATGGGCGCCGTCATGGGTTCGATTTATTGGATAATCGAACGCCGCAAGAAACTTATGGCCGAAAAAGCGCAGGAAAATACGAGCGAGGAGGGACCCAATGGAAAATAGGCGGCTGTTTCTCTTCAAAGGGTTCATGTGGATCCTTGCCGGCCTCGCCGCTGCCGTGGCCGTCCTCCGTTTTGCGCTGGGCCTGGGAGCGTCAACGGCGCTGAGCGACACGACGCCTTGGGGGCTCTGGATCGGATTTGACGTCATGGGCGGCGTGGCGCTTGCCGCCGGTGGTTTTGTCATGGCGGCGGTCGTTCACGTCTTTCACCAGGAGCGCTACCACGCGGCGGCGCGCCCGGCGATTTTAACGGCCTTCCTCGGTTACGGCGCTGTCGCAGTCGGGCTTCTCTTCGACTTGGGGCTCCCTTGGAACATCTGGCACCCGATGATTTTCTGGAACCCGCGCTCGCCGCTGTTCGAGGTCGCGTGGTGCGTGATGCTCTATTTGACCGTGCTCGCCCTTGAAATCGCCCCGGTTATTCTCATAAAGACCCCATTCCAGCGGCTGTGCCAGCTTCTCTCGCGGCTTGCCCTGCCGATAATGGTTCTTGGCATCATGCTCTCGACCCTGCATCAGTCATCCCTGGGTTCGCTGCTTCTAATCATGCCTTTCAGGGTGCATCCTCTCTGGTACAGCCACCTCCTGCCTGAGCTGTTCTTCGTTTCCGCCATCTGCCTTGGCCTGTCAATGGTCATGCTCGAATCGAGCGTCACCTCATGGCTGTATAAGAGAGAGCCCGAGATGAAAATGCTCTCCGGGCTGGCGCGCCTGGCGAGCTTCGCCCTGGCTTTCTATTTCCTCTTCAAGATGGTGGACCTCGCCATACAGCACAAGCTGGGGCTCATTTTTGACGGAAGCTGGCCGAGCAGTCTCTTCATCATCGAAATGCTGCTTTCGGCAGTCATTCCGGCTGTTCTATTCGCCATTCCCGCCGTCAGGCGCTCCTCGAAGGCGCTCTGGTTCCTCGCGGCTTGTTCCGTAGGCGGCTTCGTCCTTGACAGGATCAACGCTTCCGGCCTGAGCCAGGTCTGGGCGACGCACAACTTCTATTTCCCCGCCTGGACGGAATTCGCAATCAGCCTTGGCATTGTGTCGGCCTGCGTTCTGGTATTCCTCTTCATCGAAGAACACTTCCCGGTTGACCCGCACGCGCTTCAGCAGACCGAAGCCGAAAGAAAGAGGCAGGAATCGGCGCTGCCGGCCTTCGCTCCGTTCGCGCAGGTCTGGCTTGGCGAGGGCTGGAGAAAATCGGCGAGGGTCTACTCCTTTCTCTTCGTGCTGGCCATGGCCTTTGGCTTGACGGTGGCGCCAAAGACCGAACCAGTTTTGCAAATGCCGGCGAAAAGGGCCGTCGGCGCCGACATCCTCCGAATGGGACCAGGGCCGCGCTACGTCTATTTCGACCACAAGAAGCATCAGGATGAAGCTGGCGGCAATAAGAGCTGCGCCCTGTGCCACCATCTCCACCAGAAAGGTGACGTGGGGACACCCTGCGTAGTGTGCCATCAGAAGATGTTCCTGCCTGCGAATATCTTCAGCCATGAGGCCCACGTGGCGGCGCTCAACGGCAAGGCTTCCTGTGCTTCTTGCCACGGCGAGGCCGAGCCGGTCAAGGTGGCGCCGCTTTCAAAAAAGTGCTTCGATTGCCACGAAAAGGACTTCATGGCCCAAAACCCGGCCGTGAAAGTCTTTGACAGCAAGTGGGCGCCCTCCTACAAGGACGCCATGCACAAGATGTGCATCCCCTGCCACGAGGAGAAGGCGAAGGACGCCAAGGCCAACAATCCGAACCTTGGCCGGTGCGGAGCTTGTCATGACAGCGGAACCGCCACGGAGAAGGCCTATTTGGTAAAATTTCCTGACAGCAACAAGCCTGGAGGAGCGAAGTGATTCTTTCGTCCCAAGCGGGTTCCAGCCGCAAAAGAATTCTCGTGGTTGACGACGAGCCGGACATCGTGGAATACCTATGCACGGCGCTTGAGGACAACGGCTACGAGGCGATTGGGGTTACGGAGGCGGGCAAGGCGTTGGCCGCGGCCGGGGAGTTCGGCCCGGACGCCGTGCTGCTTGATGTTTTGATGCCGGGCCATTCGGGATTGGCTCTCTACCGGGAGGCGCGAAACGCCCCGGCTTTGGCGAACGTCCCGGTGATTTTTCTAAGCGGCTATCCGGCTTCCAAGCAAGACGGTTCACGGACACCCAAATGGGAAGAGTGGAAAGTTCCTCCACCAGAGGGTTTTCTGGACAAGCCCGTCTCCATAGCCGCGCTGCTGGCCACGCTCAACGCCATCTTGGCAGTCAAACCCGGCGGGGGCTCGCATGGCTGACATAAGCCGGCTGATTGAAGCGCACCTGTTCGACCAGGCCCCCTTCCTGGTGGCCGTCTTCGACTCCAAACTGCGCATTCTCAAGGCCAACGCAAGCTTTGAAAAGACATTTGGGCCGTGGCAGGGCCGAACATGCTACGAGCTTTTCAAGGGCGCGCAGTCCGCCTGCGAACTATGCCTGGCGTCCGTGACGATTGCTGACGGCAAGACCCGCGTGTGCGACGACCAACTGAAGTCCTTGGGTTCGTACGGCCACTTCGTGGTGCGCGTAGCCGTGCTCCGTGGCGCCCAAGAACCCGACGGCCCGTTTCTGCTTTGGATGGCATCCAACGTCAACGAGGCGCAGAGCCTTCAGCAGGAAAATGAGGTTCTTTTCGAACGCGTCCCATGCTATGTCACGATTCTCGACAGGGAGTTTCGCGTTATCCGCGCCAACAGGCGGATGAAGGAGACCTTCGGCCCGTCGGTCGGAAAGCGCTGCTACGAAGCCTACAAGCGGAGGGACCGTCCCTGCC
>JBBIMN010000179.1:0-4060 GCA_037444385.1 Acidobacteriota bacterium
CAGGGGAAGCCTTTTCGGACCGGTGGTCGCCGCCGCCGTGATTCTGTCTCCCGGCGGCCGCCTGGAAGGCATAAGGGATTCCAAGACGGTCCCGGAGCGCGAGCGCGAAGCGCTTTATGATCGTTTGACGGGGGATGGCCATGCGATCGGCGTGGGGCTTGTAGATGCCGCCGAAATTGACCGCACCGACGTTCTCAAGGCCACGCGCAGGGCCATGGCCGAGGCTGTGGCCAGGCTCGTTCAACGGCCCGACTACGTCCTGGTTGACGGCAATGTGTTGCCTTGTATTCCGTGTCCTTGCGAGGCCGTGGTGAAGGGCGACGCGCTCTCCGCATCCATAGCCGCGGCCTCCATTGTGGCCAAGGTGACCAGGGACCGGTTGATTCGTTCCATGGAAAAGGATTATCCTGTATATGGGTTGCGGCGGAACAAGGGCTACGGGACCCGGGAACACCTTGATGCGCTGAGACGGTACGGCCCAAGCCCGCTCCACAGAATGAGCTTCCGTCCGTGCCAGAGGGGACTTTTGTCCAATGGCGATTGACCGCGTAAAGGTCAAGATCACCGCCGACAAGCTGCTGATGGCCAACAAGGTGCCGGAAGCCATCAGGGAATACCAAAAGCTCGTCGAGGACAATCCTCGCGACATCACCACGCTCAGCCAGCTTGGTAATCTGCACTTGAGGGTCGGGAACAAGAGCGCGGCCGTGCCGATCTTTATCAAAGTCGCGGAGTTGTTCAACAAGAACGGCTTCGCAATGAAGGCGGTGGCTTCCCTAAAGATCGCGGTGCGCGAAGACCCGGACAACCTGAGAGCCTGGGAGCTTCTGGCCGAACTATCGGAGCAGCAGGGTTTTGTCAAGGAAGCCCGGACGGCATACGAGAAGGTGGCCGAGCTTGTCAGCGGCGGCAGTGACGCCGAGGCGATCCTTCGCGTCAACCAGAAGCTTTTGGACGTTGACCCTGAAAACCTGCGCGTAAGGCTGCACGTAGGCGATCTCCTGCTTAAGAAGGGCAACAAGCAGGACGCTTTAAAAAACTACGTGAAGGCCGGCCGGTCCTTGGCCGCTCAGGGGAAGACAAAGGAGGCGGCCCGCATTTACGAGCGAGCCTTGCAGATAGACCCCGAAAACATAGGGCTTCTCGAAGGGGTTGTCAAAGATCTGTCGGCCCAGAAACAGACGGATCAGGCGATTGGACTTCTTGACGGCCTGCTTGAACGCAACCCCGGCTCTCTCGCTCTAAAGGCGCTCAAGGTTGACGTTCTGGTCCAGTCTGGCCAGTACGCCAAGGCTAAGGCGGATTGCCTTGCCCTGCTGCGCGCCCAACCGCAGAACAGGGCCTTGCTCGCAAGAGCGGTTCGAATTCTTTCGCAGCTTCGCGAATTCGATCTGGCCGCCTCGCTTCTGGAGCCCGTGCGGCAGGCGGGCACGCCCAACGACGTGCAGACGGCGGAGGCGCTATACAAGGACATTCTCAAGGCTGAGTCCAACCACGTGCCAAGCTTGAAGGGCCTTTGCGACGTCTATCGAAGAGCGGGCAACTCCGCCCTCCAGGCCAATGTTCTCTCTTCGCTGGCGGATGCGGCGATAGCCGTGGGAGATCTCTCCACGGCGCGCCAGGCTTCGCTGGACCTGTTGGACCTGGAGCCGCAAAATGGCCAGTACCGCGAAAGGCTCCGTTCCATAGAAAATAAGATGGGGTTGGGCGGCGCCGTGAAAGCGCCGGAACCCCCGCCCGCCGCGCCCGCCGACGTGAAATTCGCGGAAGAATCGATAAATGAAACCGGAGAGTCCGAAATAGAGGTCGTGATAGGCGACCTCGAGCCGCCTCCGGTGGCGGAAGCAGTTACGGATTTGGCCGAACAGGAGGAGAAGGCGGAAGCGGTTTCCTCTTTGCCCTCCGAGCCGCTAATGGCCGTCCCGCCAGCTTCTCCAGAGGAAATCGCGATTGAACTGGAGGAACCGGAGGCCGAGCAGGAGGGCGTTGCCGAGGCCGCTCCGCCGGCTGAAACACAGGCTCCCTTGGATGCCATGGAAGGGGAGATGATCCGCGAGCAACTCGCGGAGGCCGATGTGTTTCTCAAATACGGCCTTTCGGAGAAGGCGATCGGTTCTCTTCAGGGTGTTCTGAAGCGCATTCCAGACCACATCCAGGCCCATCAAAAGCTCATCTCGATTTTCAAGACCCTCGGGAAAAAAGACCGCGCCGTGCGCCAGATCCTCAAGCTGGCGGACGTCTTCAAGAAGCAGGGCGACGCCGAAACCTGCGCCACGCTGCTGGACGAGGCGCGCGCCGTTGACCCGAACCACAAGGCCATACAGGAGTTCGAAGAGCCGCCGGTGCCGCCAACCACCGCGCGCTTCAGCAGTGAAGCCATTTTGTCCGGGGCGCAGGCAAGGGGCGCAAAGCAAAAGGCGCCGAGGATAGAGCTTGACCTGCAGCCATTAGAGGTCCTCGCGTCTCAAGAGGCGCCTCAGGCGGCGCCGCCGAAGGAAGCGGAGGAATCAATAGTAATTGACCTCTCGGAGGTTGAATCTTCCACGGTGGAAGACGAGGCGAAGGAAGTAGCGGAGCACGCCGAAGAGATAGAGTTCTACCTTAGCCAGGATCTGTTGCAAGAGGCAAGGCGGTCGGTGGACGGGCTCAGCTCCAAGTACCGGGAGAACCCGCGCGTGGCGCTTGTCAGGGCTCGCGTTGATGAGGCGGAGGCGGAGCGGGCGCGCAAGCAGGCCGAGGCGGAAGTGGCCCTGGAGAGCCCGAAGGAAACCGTTCCCGCCGAGGTCTCCCAACCGGTTATGGAGGCTGAAGCCAAAGAGGCTGGCGAAGCCGAACCTCTACCCATGGAGGTTGAGGAGCCTGAGCCTTCCCCGGTTGTTGCCGAGGCCGAGGAGTCCATTCCCGAGGCGCTTTCACCAATTGAGGCTATGGAACCTGAGCCGGAGGCTGCAGTTCCCCCCGAGGCGGAACCGGTCCCATTTGATCTGGGAAAGGCGCTCGCCGAGCCGGTGGCGGAGCCTAGGCGAGAATCCAAGAAGATCCCCTCAAAGCAGCCGGCTCCATTGGAGCCTTGGCAGCTTGAGGAGCGGCCGCCCGCCGAAGAGGCGCCAACGCCGCCAAAGGGACCGGAGCCAGTTCAACCCAAGTCTGCCCGCGGCCGCACCAAGATGAAGGTGACGGCTGAGGAGCTCCTGGAAGAAAGCCTCGCCGGCCTGGTTTCGGAGAAGGCTCCTGAAGTGAAGAGCGATGAATACTATGACCTCGCGGCTGAGTTGGGTGCCGCCCTTGACGGCCTCGACCGGCCAGAGGAAGCGCTATTCGACGAGGAGAAATCTCCGGAGGAGATGTCCTTCGAGGAGGTGTTCAAGGAGTTCAAGAAGGGCGTCGAGAAGAAGGTTGGGGAGGAAGACTACTCCACGCACTACAACCTGGGCATTGCTTACAAAGAGATGGATTTGGTGGATGAGGCGATCGGAGAGTTCCAGTTGGCGGCCCGCTCGCCGGAGTTTTTCGTCGAGTGCTGCTCGATGCTTGGCGTCTGCTTCAGGCAGAAGGGACTGCATGACCTGGCCGAGAAGTGGTACCGAAAGGGCCTCGACGCTCCAGGCTTTGCGGACGAAATATATACAGGGCTTAAGTACGACCTCGCCGAGACTTTTGAAGAGCAGGGCCGCAAGAGCGACGCCGCCGCTCTCTATAAGGAAGTGTACGCCGCGAACGCCAACTATCGCGATGTCAAGAGCAAGATTCGGGGCAAGTAATTAACAGGGGTTGGGCCATGACGCTTGTCAAGCGAAGATTAGCTTGTCTTGCCGGTCGCGGCGCGCGGAGATGGCGGGGGAAACTTGCGGCCGCGACGGTCTTATGCGTGCTCGCGTTCGGTTTGGCCTGCGGGAGCAAGGGGGACCCTCGTCCCAAGAGCGACCTGGCCGCCGCCGTAACTGCATCTCCACGGCCGGCCGAAAAAGGCAAGTAGCAAATGGCCGAGCAGCTTGAGTTCTACAAGATGACCGGCGCCGGAAACGACTTCATCGTCTCGGACAACCGCACGGGAACCTGG
>JBBIMN010000179.1:4070-4926 GCA_037444385.1 Acidobacteriota bacterium
CCACGACCTTCCGGCTTTGGCGCGCGGTTTATGCAAGCGTGGCGTTGGCGTGGGGGCCGACGGCCTTATACTCGTCGAAAACTCCATGAGGGGCCGCTTCAAAACCAGGATTTTTAACAGCGACGGTTCCGAGGCCCCTATGTGCGGCAACGGCAACCGTTGCGCCGCCCGGTTCGCTTTCTTGAAAGTGATAGCCGGCAGACAGATGACAATCGAGACCTCCGCTGGCATGCTGGACGCCGAGATTTGTGATAACGGCGAAGTGAGGCTGCGGATGCCCATTCGTGCCAAAGCCCCCAGCGCCCTGGAGCTTCACATTCAGGGGCGCAAGCTCGCGGCTTACTACGCCCATACAGGCGTGCCGCACCTCGTGGTCTTCGTGAATGACGCGAGCAGGGCTCCCGTATCAACGCTTGGACCCGCTTTGAGGTGGCATCCTGAAGCCGGAGAAGGCGGGGCGAACGTCAATTTCGTTCAGCTTGTGGGCGAAAACGGCCCGCACCCGATCAGAACCTTCGAGCGCGGCGTCGAGGGCGAGACGCTCGCTTGCGGTACCGGCGTGACCGCGGCGGCCTGGATTTTGTACAAACTTTTCAAGAAGCCGCCGATGCAGAGCTTCCTGGTCCGTTCGGGCATGGTGCTTGAAGTGGAGGTGTCAGAGAAGAGCGCTTCCGAACTCAGCGTTCGGCTGAGAGGAGAGGCGAGAGTCGTCTATCGCGGCGTCATTTCCGAAGAGAGCCTGAAGGAGGCGCTGGGATGAAAATGGGGCGCGGGTATTACGAGGGGCGCGTCACCGATATTTCGGTTGACGGCGAAGGGACGGCCCGCGTTCCAGGGGGCGCCGTGATTGACATTG
>JBBIMN010000180.1:0-4870 GCA_037444385.1 Acidobacteriota bacterium
CGAAGTTTAGAAAGAGAAAGGGGGCCGTCAAGCTGCACACGCTGATGGACCTGAGGGGGAGCATCCCTGCTGTCGTCTTTATCACTCATGGCAAAGTCCACGGCCTAAACATTCTAGACCGTTTGCTGGTGGAACCAGGGGCGATCTATGTCATGGATCGTGGCTACGTGGATTTCGCCCGGCTTTATACCGAAATTCCGCGATGGAAGTGGGATGCCTTCGGCGACGGTTGTGCTGCGCCGAAAGAGAAAACCTTTATTGCCTGACTGGGAGGGCCATTCCCTCCCCCTCCGCTGGCAAAGCCAGCCGGAGGGACCCCCGCCCTTGGGTGCCCTCTTCGCCTTCGGCTCGATGGCTCCCCAATCCCTTTTGGGTGAACGGCCATTTTGGCTAAACGACGTGCTCACCGGCATTTGGGGGCACCGTTGCAGTTCCATCGCGGGATTGGGGTTATACGCTGCATCAGTCCCGCGGCTATTTCGTCACCCGCTGCAGAAGCGATTTCCGCTTCCGCAGGCTTTATTCGCAGCCGGCAGACAAGACGGCTGGCGTGAAATGCGGCCAGATCATTACCTTAGCAGGCTTTTACAGCCGGAAAGATTATCCGGAGAAACTTCGGCGCATCTGCTTCTACGATGCGGCTAGGGACAAACGGCTCGCCTTTTTGACCGGCAATTTCGGCCTCCCGGCGGAAGTTATCGCGAAGCTCTACCACAGCCGGTGGCAGGTGGAACTCTTCTTCAAATGGGTCAAGCAGCATTTGAGGATCAAGGCCTTCTTCGGCACCTCCGAGAACGCCGTGAAGACGCAAATCTGGATCGCCATCTCGATCTACGTCCTCGTGGCAATCGTCAAGAAGCGCTTACGGCTGGAGGCCAGCCTCTACACAATCTTACAGATCCTTGGCGTCTCCCCGTTCGAGAAAAGCTCCATTTCTCAAGTGCTTTCCCCATCCACCTATACAGAGCCGGACCCCACTTCCTGCAACCAGTTGAATCTATTCGAGTAACGTTGGGACAGTAGTGGAGACGAGAGATAAAAGATGGCTCGTGAGCAGGCCCCGCCATGCGCCCTCTCGCGCCATCTTCTAACCGCCTCTCTGTGATAAACTAATATCCTGGCCGCGTATGCGGTCTTAGGCGGGAACTAAGACATGGGGAGCGAGCAATGAGCGCGAGGCTTTTTTCTTCTCTCGCTCGCCCATCATCTCTCATCACTGAATGGAGGATTTCATGAAGGCGCTTTGGGCCCTAGCCGCCACCGCTTTGCTTCTTCCCGTCTCTCTCTTCACCTTCGCACAAACGCCCGAGCCCGCGAAACCCCGGGCTTATTACGCTCCAGATCCCGAGGACCCTGCTCTCAAAGAACTGGAGGCGCGCGACAAGAAGCTTAAGGATGAGGCGCAGGCGAAGACCGATGCCATAGTCAAGGAGCAGGAGGCCAAAAAGGAAAAAGAGAGGGACGGCCAGAAGGCGCTTCGTTTCAACATGAAGGATATCCGCCACCCTTCGTCGCCCGGTGATTTCAAGGTCCAGGCGTGGCATTTTCCGCCCGTCCCCCAATACCTGACAGGCACCTGCTGGGCCTTCTCGGCCGTCTCCTACTATGAATCGGAGATAAAAAGGCTTACCGGCAAAGAGATCAAGCTCTCCGAGATGTGGACTGTCTATTGGGAGTACATCGAGAAGACCAAAGGCTACATCGCCACCCGCGGCAATTCGGTTTTCGACGAGGGCTCCGAAAGCGAAGCCGTTCCAAGAGTATGGAAAACCTATGGTGTCGTGCCGGAGTCCGCTTACGCCGGCGTTCTCGGCAAGGATGGCCGCCACGACCACGCGCCGATGATAGATGAGATGAAGGCCTACCTCGCCTACTGCAAGGCCAGCAACTACTGGGACGAGGCGCAGATCATCGCCGCCATCAAGGGAATAATGAACAAGACGATGGGCGAGCCGCCAACGGAAGCAAAGTGGGACGGCAAAACATACGCGCCGAAAGATTTTCTCCTGGATGTCTGCGGCCTCAAAATGGATGATTACGTGCCCTTTATATCAACCCTCGCTGCTCCATTCTGGACCACCGCCGAACTTAAGGCCGAGGACAACTGGTGGCACGACGACCAATACCACAACGTTCCGCTGGATGTGTTCTACGGCATCATCGTTAAGGCGGTGAAAGCGGGTTCCTCGCTCGCGATAGGCGGCGACGTCAGCGAGCCGGGATACAACGGCTACGAGAAGATCGCCGTCGTGCCGGACTTTGACATCCCGCCAAAATTGATTGGCCAGAGCGCCCGCGAGATGCGAATCGAAAGCGGTTCGACCGCGGACGACCACGGCATTCATTTGGTGGGGTGGACCCAGGTGGATGGCCAGGACTGGTTCCTTGTCAAGGATTCGGCCCGCGCCGCACGCAAAGCGCCGCCCGAAGGCTACCTTTTCTACAGGGGCGATTACGTCAGGCTGAAAATGCTCTCATTCACCGTTCACAAGAGCTTTGTAAGAGACGTGCTGGAAAAATTTCCCGCGGGAAAGTGAAAGAGTAGTTGGAATTTTAAAAATCCAGACCGCCTTGTCACCCGCCCTGGGTGTTGATGATCACCTGGGCTTCGGGGAAGGCGCGGGCCTCAACGCCTATGACCGAGGACTGGCCAGCGGAAAAGAGAATCTGCCTGGAGTCCTGCGCCTCGATGGACCTGCGCGGCAGAAGCGCCCTCATTACGGCGCGCACCTCGTGTTTGCCGGCCGGCACTTCAAAACTCTTGGCCTCGCGGAAACCCAACCGCCCGTCAACCATCCGGCGCGATAAAAAAGGAAGGTCTAATTTCTGCTTGCCGTCCACGAGGAGAGTAAATCTTCCCTCCGGCAAGCGGGTTTCAAAAATCACGGTGACGGGACATCTCTGCACGGCTTCGTTTTTTGGTTGTTCCGAATGAGCTTCCGTCCTCTTGCCGGCTTGTGCCGGCTCAAGGCGCGGATGGTTGGGCTGATCCGGCTTTGGCTGGGCCATGCCGGAGAGAGCGGCGGGTTGAGGTGGCCGGCGCTTGCCTGAACCGGCGGCCAGGACGACACCGAGGATAAAGGCAACGGCTATGGCCGTCACTCCCAGAACCAGAAGCGCCGCGACAAGCAGGCCCTTTTTCCCGCTCTCTTCCGCTACGTGGACGGAGGGCGGCTGGACAACCGTTGGCTGGACGGCAGTTCGCGCGCCGGCAGACGTGGTTTGGGGGGCGGCTGCCGGAAATGTTAGCGCGCCCGCTGCGCTTGGCGCGGCCTTCGGCGCAGGGGCCAGATCGAGCGTGGCATCGGAAAGCGCCGCCGCCGCGCGCGTCTGGGCGAATGCGTTGTCGAGCGCCTGGACAAGGGCGCGCCCGTCAGGATAGCGCCCGGCCGGATTTTTGCAAAGCATGGTTTCGATCACGGAGGCAAGCGCGGCGGGGATCGCCGGGTCCGGCGGCAGCGGCTCCGCCAGGCCATGGACGATGTGATAGCAGACGCTGGAGATGGTGTCGCCTTTGAATGGCCTGCGGCCCACCAGCATCAAATAGAAGACGACGCCCAGGGAGAAGAGGTCGGACCGCCCGTCCAGCGAATCGCCCAGCACCTGCTCTGGGCTCATGAAGAACGGTGTGCCAAGAATCTCGCCGGTGCGGGTAAGTTCACTGGTTGTAACGTGGGCGACGCCGAAATCGGCTATGACCGCCCGCCCCGTGCCAGTCTCCAGCAGAATGTTGTCGGGCTTGATGTCCCTGTGGATAATGCCGTGCTCGTGGGCATACGCCAAGCCTTCAGCCACCTGGCGCACGACATGGACCGCCTCCTCAACCTTGAGGCGCCCCCCGTCCTTAAGCAGTTTGGCAAGGCTGGCGCCCTCGACAAACTCCATCGCCATGAAGGGGACGTCATTCTCGACGCCCACGTCGTGAATCGTAACGATGTTGGGGTGGTGAAGAACTCCCGCCGCCTGCGCTTCGCGGAAGAAGCGTGCTTTGAATTCGGCCATCTGTTCCTGGGAGAGAAGGCCAGAAAGCGTTATCGTCTTGATCGCCAGGGTGCGGCCTATGAGCGGATCCCGCGCCTTATAGACCACGCCCATGGCACCGCGGCCAATCGTCTCAAGAATCGTATAACGGCCGATCTTGCCCGGCTCCATCTCCATGGTCAAAGAGTAAGCCAAAGCCGCCGGAAAAACAATGGGGGGAGCAAAAGCAGTTGACGCGAGGACAGATGGACAAGTTGAGAGGAGCGAGGGATCGAGGATGAAGCATGAAGGGGCGCTCCCTAATTCTATCAACTCAAGTCAAAAGTCAGGGCTCAAAACCATCCTCCATCTCTCTCCGCGTCCCGCATGGTACAATAAAACGTGGAATTTCTCCCCGCGGCTCCATCATTTGCTGTTACACCGGGCGGGGCCGTTGCATCTTGTAAGAGGCGGGTGATGGATGTATTCCGCAAGGAGGCGGTCTGACATGAAGGTCCAATCAATTTCGCGGCTTGCCGCTGTTGCTTTATCACTTCTCTCGGCCGCCGCTTTGGCGCAGGGGTCCCCCCGCCAGGTTACGCTGGACGCGGCGGTAAATGAGGCGCTGGAGCACAACGCCCTTCTGGGGGCGGCCAGAGCTGACGTAAGCGCCAAGGAGGGGCAGTTCCGCGAGGCGCGGAGCTATTTCATACCCGACATATCGTTGTCCGAAATGGCTTCGAGGACTAACAATCCCGTTTACGTCTTCATGGGAAAACTGACGCAATCGCAATTCGCCATGCAGGACTTAGCCCTTGACAAGCTCAACAACCCCGACCCGCTGACCAACTACCAGACGAAGTTCGAATTGACCATGCCCCTCTTCACTGGAGGCAAGCTGAAGGCCGCC
>JBBIMN010000181.1:0-4867 GCA_037444385.1 Acidobacteriota bacterium
GCCATTCCATCCCCCTCCGCAGGCAAAGCCTGACGGAGGCCCCCCCGCCCTTGGACGCCTTCTTCGCCTTCGGCTCGAAGGCCCTCAATCTCTTATCAGGCAAAAGCCCATTCTCGCTAAACGACGTGCCCATCATCATTTACTGCCACCGTTCCATTTCAATCACGGGATTGTGGTTGCGCGATCCGTTTTTTTAATATGGGAAATGCGGCGACGCCGGTAATGACGGCGGCGACAAGGCTGAGCGCGGCGTTTGGAATCACCATCGCTTCCAGCGAAAAAATCAAGAACAGCACCAACAGCGCCTTCATCGAACTACGGCTTATCGCCTCGGTCATGGCTGGCGGGGACTCGGCCATCAGGACCGAACCGGATACCGCGTCCACGTAAGCTTCAAACGGTTTTTGTGCCGAGCCGAAAATGACATGAAACAGCGGCGCCTCATAGAGGACAAGCGCCGTGCCTTGGCCCTGCTCTTTTTTCCAGCGCGCCGCCGCGTTCTCGGCGCACGGCAGTCTTGAAAATCCCTGCGGAGGCTCGTCTGGAGAGACCGTGGCTCCGGCGGAGGGAAGCTCGTATTCGACGAGCGCCACCGGCAAAGGAGCAAAGGCGGCCTCGGCTTGCAGGCTCTCCCCTCCCCTCCGGCCCCAGAAAGGCAGGAGCAGGCCCTTCGCCTCCAACACTTCCTGCGCTGGAATCTCCCTCCGCTCCATCTCTTCCGAAAGCCGCCGCCGCGCCTGCGCCTCGGTCAAAACCGGCGGCAGAAGAAGCCTTACAAAGGTGTGCGCCCTGTCCAGGTAGAGCGTCGAGTCGCAAAAAGGACAGCGCAGAAATGCGTCATCCCTCTGAAGAGGAATCCTAGCCCCGCAGTTGGCGCAACGAACCTCCACGTTAGTGCCCTTTCCTACTCCGCCTGCCGGAGCATCTGCTTCTCGGTGTGTAGTGTGCCGCGGCAAGGACGTGTCGGGGTGTAGGGGTATTGGAGTACCGGCGTTCGCGAAATTTTCATCTCCGTTCCTCCATTACCCCGTCACTCCGTTACCTCGTCGCCACTTCTTCCATCCAGCGCTTTCGCCAGCTTTTGGGGCAAGCTGCCATACGCACCTGATGAGAAGAACGCCACAAGGGTGCCAGGCCGGGTAACCGCAGCAGCCCTTTCGAAACATGCATCGTAGCTCTGGACTTGGTGCGCCTCCTTGCCGCAGGCAACAAGCTCCTTGACCACTCGCTCCAAATCGAGCCTTTCGTTCTGCGGAATCTTGGCCGAAGGTTTGAACGGTCCGAGAAGAATGGTGTCTGCCAGGGCAAATGACGCGGCCAGCCGCTCCTGATGGAGCGAGGTTTGGCATGTGTAGGAGCGCGGCTCGAAACAGGCGACAATCTTTTCCGCGGCGAAACCCTGTTTCAGCGCCTTGAGCGTCTCGGCGATAGCGGTCGGATGGTGTGCAAAGTCGTCAAGCACTACAACCGAGTCGCTCTGGTAAACCACCTCCTGACGACGTTTGACTCCGGCGAATCCGGGAAGGGCGCTCTGAAGCTTTTCAACACTCGCTCCGGCTATAATGCAGGCGGCAAGAGCGGCGACGACGTTTCTCAGGTTGTGTTCGCCCCATAGCGGGCTATCGTACTCGCCAATCTCGATGCCTTTGCGAACGAGCGTGAAGCGTGTCCCTCCACGCGAGGCGCCAATCTTCCCGGCGGACCAATCCTCGTTTCCGGCCAAACCGAACGACTCCACCTTCCGCCCGGCGAACTGGACAATCCTCGATACCGGTTCCGATTCGGCCCCGGCGATAATCATTCCGTCTTCCCGCATTGCGCCGAAAAGGTGGACGAAGGCCTGCTCCAACTGGCGCTGGTCGCGGAAGTTGTCCAGGTGGTCCATCTCGATGTTGTTCAAGACGAGGATGCTCGGCGCGTAGTGGAGAAACTTCGGCCCTTTGTCGAAAAAGGCGGTCTCGTATTCGTCGCCTTCCAGGACCGCCCAATTCCCCTTTCCGCCGAGGAAGGAAGAATCGCTGTTCTTGGCAATGCCGCCTACGACCATCGTCGGGTCAAGGCCCGATGCCTTCATCAGATAGCCGCAGATAGCAGTCGTCGTGGTCTTCCCGTGCGTCCCAGCGATGACAAGGCTCTCGCGCCCGGCAATCGCGAACCGGTGTATCGCCTCGGCCATCGAGAGATAGGGCACGCCGTTCTCTATGCACGCGAGAGCCTCCGGGTTCTCCTTGTGAACCGCGTTGCCTATCACCACTAGATCCGGCGGAGGGACAATATGAGCCGGATCAAAACCTTCAGCGGCGTTGATCCCATAACGCGCGAGGTAATCGCTCATTGGAGGATAGAGAGCCGTGTCGCAGCCTGAAACCTCGTGCCCATGCGCCTTCAAGAGCCCGGCCAGCGCCCCCATCCCGGTCCCGCCCACCGCCATCATGTGAATCCGCATCCCTCCCCCTTCGCAACTATCGTAGCATAGTGGAGAGTGGAAGGTGGAGGGTGGATGGTTCAACAACGTAAAATACGAGGCTCCTCCGCCTCCCGTATTCCCTAGTGAATTTCTCTTTCTGTCTATGCGCGAAGGAGAGGACCGTATTCCTGGAGCCAACCGCGGTATTTGCCGAAGAAGGGGCAGTAACGGGAGACGAGAGCCCAGAAGCGCTCTGAATGATCGGGGTGGCGCATGTGGCAGAGTTCGTGGATGACGACGTAGTCGAGGACGCCAGGTGGCGCCAGCAGCAGACGCCAGTTGAAGTTGAGGCCTCCGTTTGAGCTGCACGAGCCCCAACGGCTCTTCTGGTTTTTGACGGCCACCTTCTTCGGCTTAAGTCCCAGCCGTTTGGCAAAATAGGCCACCCTGCGGCCGATGACGACCTCGGCGCGCTGGCGGTACCACGTTTCCAGCACCTCTCCAACCGGGCTTTCGGAGTTTGGCAGGCGAACGATGAATTCGCCTCTCGAAAACTTGACCGCCGGGCCAGGGCAGGCGACGCTCTGGACTCTTAAGCCCATGATGCGTCCGCGGTACATGAGGGTGCGCCCTTTGCCAAGTGGCGGGGGAGCGATGGCCATCCGCTCCTCGTGCTTCTTAATGGCCTGAAGAACCCACTCCTTGTTGCGCCTGAGAAGTTCGGCCGCCGTTGAAAGGCTGCCCCACCTTGGAAATACAACCACGAGCCCTTCGCCCTCTTCGAGGCGAATCCAGATGCGCCGCGCGCGCGCGTTACGGCGAACGCGGTACTCCACGTGTTGGCCATCAAGCTGGATTGACTTCGTGATCACCATGTCCGGCGTATTCGGCACGGTGTCCCTCCTCATCATTCATTAGGATGACACGCTTTATTGGCCTTGGCAAGACGCCAGATAGTGTGCTTGTCCATTCAGCAGCGCAAGATACAGCGCAAAACGGGCCAATCTTGGATAGCTACTGGTAAAGGCTTCGCGGAAGAGCGGCTTTGCCTGGGGCGATTTTTCTTGAGGCGCGCACTAATCACCAGCCACTGATCGCTATGCACGCCCCGTGCATTTCAACTGTCTCTATTCGTATATCTTCAGCGGGTTGTAAAGGGTGTCGCGTTCGACGGGGACTCTTTGGGCGCGGCGGATGACGTGCAAAAGCTCGTCAAGAGAGAGGCCGGCCGGGGTCTGCGCTCCGGCATCGTGGCTGATCCGCTCCTCGACAACCGTGCCGTCAATGTCGTCCGCGCCGTACCAGAGCGCCACTTGAGCGATCTTCAGTCCGACCATCACCCAGTAGACCTTTATGTGGGGAACGTTGTCGAACAGAAGCCTGGAGACGGCGATCGTCTTGAGGTTATCCTCTCCCGTCGCCTCGTTCAGGTGCTGGTATGGCGTGTTTTGTTTGTTGAACTGGAGCGGAACGAAGGCCATGAAACCTCCCGTCTCGTCTTGAAGCTCGCGGAGCTTCAGGATGTGGTCCACGCGCTGTTCGATCGTTTCAACGTGGCCGTAAAGCATGGTGCAGTTCGTGGGGATGCCCATCTTGTGGGCCTTTCGCGCCAGGTCCAGCCACCGTTCGCCGGAGATCTTGTTGGGACAGATTTTCTTTCGCAACTCCTCGCTGAGGATCTCGGCTCCCCCGCCTGGCAGCGACCCCATGCCAGCTTCTCTGAGCGCGGAAAGAATCTCCTCCGGCGCCATGCCCTCCTTCCTTGCATAGTAGTCAATCTCGACGAGAGTGAAAGTTTTAAGATGGGCATTCGGGTTGGCGCGCTTTATGGCGCGTATCATTTCAAGGCATTGGGAGAAACTTAGCTGAGGATCGAGGCCGCCGACGATGTGTATCTCCTCCCATCGCTCCCCGGGCCCACAGGTGGCCTTGCGGACGATCTCGTCTAGGCTCAGCCTGTATCCGCCCGGTTCGCCGGGCTTTTTCGCAAAGGCGCAGAAGGAGCAGCCGGAGATGCAGATGTTGGTATGGTTGATGTGCCTGTTGACGTTGAAGTAGGCGCGGTTGCCGTGGAGCTTTTCGCGCGCCCTGTTGGCCAGGGCGCCCAGCGTGTAAAGGTCGTGGCTCTTATAGAGAGTGACGCCGTCCTTAAACGTGAGGCGCTCGTGGGCTTCAAGCGACTCTATGGCCGGCAAAAGGGCCCTGTCCCTTACCCCTTCACGCTTGATCCAGGTTCCTTGCAACGCCTCGCTCCTACCGGTTTCCGCCGCAACCGGAACAAGGGATGATTGCACAGGAAGGACGGAAGGAGAGGGAGGCAAAGACAAAGTTGGAGTATGAATGATAAAGGATGAAGTGTTGTACTTCCTTCATACTTTATACTTGCCTTTCGCCCTCCCTTGCCTCCTTTTCCTCCCTGTGAATATCTGCTTCGTCAGGCAGTTCCCGCATACTCGACGG
>JBBIMN010000182.1:0-4839 GCA_037444385.1 Acidobacteriota bacterium
GCACTTGGGCGCGCTTGCGAAAGCCACCCTCCAGGGCTGGCTCCGCCAAGCCGCCCATCCGCCGCGCCTTCTCCCGCTACAGCGCGCGAAGCGTTATAATGGCGTCCGCGCCTTTATGGCGGGCTGAAAGGTGGTTCTTCCAGGGATGTACACTGACGTTCACTGCCATCTTCTTCCCGGGGTGGATGACGGGGTCGAAAGCTTCAAAGAGGCCGAGGCGTGGCTGAAGCGCGCGCGCGAGGAGAACGTCACGCGCGTCATCGCCACCCCGCACATTCGCCAGGACACTTACCCCAACAAGCCTCATGAGATGAAGCATCGCTTCGCCGAACTTTGCGAAAGGGCCAAAGATTCTGGCGTGGAGCTTCAGCTCGGAGCGGAAGTTTACTACCGCCACGACCTCGCCGAGGCGGTTGTGAAGAAGGAGGTACTTACGATCGGCTCCGGCGGGCGTTACCTTCTGGTCGAGCTTCCGCTGGCGGTTCTGCCCGCGGGAACCGAGGATGTCTTTTACCGGCTGAGGCTCGCGGGCGTGGAGCCGGTGGTGGCTCACCCCGAGCGATATATATTCGCCCAAGACGAACCGATGCGCTTCGCGGAACTTGCCCGCGAAGGGACGTTGTTTCAAATCACAACCCATTCGATCACTGGCGGCTTCGGCGGGGCGGCTCAGCGCACGGCGTTCCGCCTTCTGGAGATGGGATGGGCCGCCCTGGTGGCCTCCGATGCCCACAGGCTCGCGGCGCGTCCCCCGATGTTTCGCGAAGCGGTCAGGGTTTTGGCGAACAGATACGGCCGCGCGGCGGCAAGAAGGCTGGCCGTTGAAAACCCGAGGCGCCTGTTCAATGGCGAGCATATCGAGCCGGTGGCGTGCCAGCCCCGCCGATGGCGATTGGGAACCTTTTCACCGTGACAATGCGCGAACGCGTGTTGGCGTATCTCTCCAGCCTTCAGCCCAACGACGGCGTCACGCGCAGCAGGCTGGCCCGGGAACTTGGCCTGGCGCCGCGCGAGCGGCGAGCGCTCGCGCCGGCGCTTGACCACCTCTTGGACCATGGGCTGATAAACGTCTCGCGAGGGCGCTACAAAGCCGCCATGGCGCCGAAGGAAATCAGCGGCCTCTACCACGCTTCCCGCCATGGCTACGGCTTTGTCACCAAGGATGGCGCGAAAGAGGCGGACAGGGACATCTTCATTCCTCCTCATGCCACCGCCGGAGCGCTGGACGGCGACCGAGTCAGGATTCGCGAGCTGGCCGACGTGCCGGGAGGCAAAGGCCCGGAAGGGGAGGTGGCAGCGATTCTGGAGCGCTCGAAGCGTCCGGTCGCGGGCATGGTCCGGGGCGGCTTTCTTTATCCATTCGGTTTTGACCGAACGCCCGTAGCCCTTCCCCGCAAAACGGGCGGCGAGGGAAAGGTCGCGGTGGCCCTGGTTTCACTTTCCGAAGGCCCGCCGTCGGCCGAGTCGGCGCAGGTGCTGGGCGATTTCGGCGATCCTTCGGTGCCCGTCAAAGCTGCCGAGGCGCGGTTCAATCTTACGAAAGAGTTTCCTAGGAAGGTAATGGCGGGGGCGGAAGAGCTTCCCGAAAAGCCTTCCCAGCCGGACATTGCGGACAGAGCCGATTTCCGCCGGATAACCACAATTACAATTGATCCCGATGACGCCAAGGATTTTGACGACGCCCTTTCGATAAGGCGCGAGGGGGCGAACTTCAGGTTGTGGGTGCACATCGCGGACGTTTCGCACTACGTCACGCCCGAAGGCGCGATGGACCGGGAGGCGCTCCGGCGCGGAAACAGCACCTACCTGCCGGGCACGGCCTATCCGATGCTCCCTGAGCGATTATCGTCCGGCCTTTGTTCGCTCGTGCCGGGCGAGGAGCGGCTCACCTTCACGGCCGAGATCGTGGTTGACGCGAAAGGCCGTGCGCGCTCCGCCCGCTTCGCGAAGGGGGTTATCCGGTCTCACGCTAGATTGACGTACGAGGAGGCGCAGGCCGTGCTTGACGGCGCGCTGAACCGCGGCGAGGAAGTGGCCGTCACGCTGAAAAGCCTTCACGAACTCGCGGAGCTGCTTGGACGCGAAAGGGAGAAGCGCGGCTCGCTGGACCTCGACCTTCCGGAAGCCGCCCTCCGTTTCGGGATTTCCGGGCGCGTCGAGGAGATCATGCCTTCCGAGCGCCTCGCGTCGCATCGCCTGGTGGAAGAGTGCATGCTGCTTTGCAACACCGCGGTGGCCGAGGCTCTCGACAAGGCCCATGCCCCCTGCCTCTACCGCGTCCACGAGCCGCCCGACCCGAAGAGGCTTGAGCCGTTAAGGCCGCTTCTTTGCGCCTTGGGCCTCGGCGAAGCGAGCCGGGGCGACCTCAGCGATCCATTCACGCTTCAGAAAGTGCTCGCGAAAGCAAAAGGCCATAGGGCGGAGAATCTGGTGGCCTACCTTCTTCTGCGAGGCATGATGCAGGCGCGCTACAGCCCCAGGAACGCGGGCCATTACGGGCTGGCGCTTGCGACCTACTGCCATTTCACCAGCCCCATAAGGCGCTACCCGGACCTCGTGGTTCACAGGTCGCTGGCGGCGCTCTTAGGGTTCGGGCCGCCTCCAGAGACGATGCTGGAAAACGTCGCGGCCCAATGCTCGGCTACGGAGAGGCAGTCCGACGAGGCGGAGCGCGAAGTGGAGAGATGGTACCAGATGGCTTTTCTCGCAACGCGCCTGGGCGACGTATTTGAGGCGATCGTCTTGGGTTTCGGCCGGGCGGGAATCCGCGTGGAGTTGCTGGACCACCTCGTGGAGGGATTGTGTCCATTCCATTTAATTGATGACGACCGAATCCGGGTTGACCGCGACGGGCTTTGCGCGAGAGGGCTCTATTCTGGAGCCAGGCTCGGCGCCGGAGAGATGATCGGCGTCCGCCTCGTACGCGTGGACGCCACCGCGCTGGAAGCCCACTTCGTGCCCGAAAGCTGGCCCGGCGCCGCTAAGCCCAACCGGAGCGGGGCTGGCCGCAGGCGGCGGCGAAGAGTATATTAAAGTAACCAGGAGGACCTCATGCGCGTAAGGCCCGTCAAGATCGATACCTACAAAGAGAACGTAGTCTTCTTGCGAAAGGACTGCCCGTTATCCAGAGCACAGGGATTCGCGGCTTTGAGCAAGGTTGAGGTGCGATGCAACGGGCGCTCCGTCATAGGCGTCCTTGATATCGTTGACGAGTCATTTCTGGCGAAGGGCGAAGTCGGGCTTTGCGAATACGCTTTTCTGAATCTCGGCGCGCGGCCTGGAGCGGAAGTGGAGGTCCGCCATATGGACCCGGTCCGTTCCGTAGACCACGTCCGAGCCAAGATCTACGGCGAAATGCTTGAGCAGGAAGACTACCGCGAAATCCTCGGGGACATCGTCGCGAACCGTTACTCCAAGGTCGAGCTTACCGCCTTCGTCATAGGCTGCGCGCAGGGGTTCATGGACCGGCAGGAGATTTACTACCTTTCGCAGGCGATGGTCGAACAGGGCCAGCGGATTGACTGGGGCAGGGAGATGGTCGTTGACAAGCACTGCATCGGCGGCATCCCCGGCAACCGGACCACGATGGTCGTTGTCCCGATAGTGGCGGCTTACGGCCTGACGATCCCCAAAACCTCATCTCGTTCGATTACGTCACCGGCGGGCACCGCCGACACGATGGAGGTCCTCGCAAACGTTGACCTGAGCCTCGAACAGATGCGCGTCGTGGTTGAAAAGGAGAACGGATGCCTGGCCTGGGGCGGCTCGCTAGCGCTCTCTCCGGCGGACGATATCATCATTTCCGTGGAACGCCCCCTGAACATAGACGCCGTGGGGCAGATGATCGCGTCTATCTTGTCCAAGAAGCAGGCGGCTGGCTCAACGCACGTCCTGATTGACATCCCAGTCGGCCCTACGGCCAAAGTGACGAGCATGTCGCGGGCCGTGAATTTGAAGAAGCTCTTCGAGTACGTCGGGGAACGAATGGGGATGTACGTGGAGGTGATTGCAAGCGACGGAAGCCAGCCCGTCGGGCGCGGGATAGGGCCGGTGCTTGAAGTGGAGGACGTCATGGCCGTGCTTTCCGGCTTACCGGACGCTCCGGCCGATCTGAAGGAGAAGTGCGTCAAACTCGCGGGGCGCATACTTGAATTTGACACGAAGCTTCGCGGAGGCGAGGGGCGCAAAGTAGCCGAACGGATACTCGCCTCTGGCCAGGCGCTTGAAAAGATGAAGGCCATCATTGGCGTGCAGGGAGGAAAACCGCCGAAGGCTCCTGGCACCATAATCAAAGAGGCGCTGGCTCCCGCTTCGGGGCAGATAACCGCCCTCAACAACCACCAGATAGCGGCGTGCGCCAAGCTCGCCGGCGCGCCAGTGGACCAGGGCGCCGGGTTGTATCTGTTGAAGAAGAACGGCGACGCCGTGAAGGCCGGCGAGCCGCTATTCAGGATTCATGCCGAGGAAGACGCCGACATGGGATACGCCTGGGATTACTGGCAGACCCACAAGAAGATGGTGACGATAGAATGAGCGGACGGCGTACTGAAGAAACCGCCCGGAGGATTCGCGCCCTTGAGATTCAGGGCGCGAACGCCATAGCGAAGGCGGCGCTGATGGCGCTGGCGGAGGATCTTGGCGCCGGCAAGATGGCGGAGGGTGGCGCTTTGGCGGCGGCCCTCTGCGCGGCCAGGCCCAACGAGCCGATGCTCAGGAACCTCCTCTCGCGCTTTCTGTCCACGCCGTTCCCATCCGGCGGCGCCACTGAGGCCGCCGAAGCGCTGCTGGCGGAAATAGCGAAGGATGAGCAACGCATCGCGGCGACGGGAGCCGAGCTGA
>JBBIMN010000183.1:0-4803 GCA_037444385.1 Acidobacteriota bacterium
CGCCGCGTTCGCAACGCGGAGGCCGAGGGTTCGAATCCCTTACCGTCCACCAGAGAATCTAAGCCCCCTTTGTGGGGCTTTAACTTTGAAGAAGGAAAACTGAAGGTAAGGGATTCGAAGGGCGGGATACCCGCCGGCGACCGTTATGAGAACGCGACCGAAGAGGGAGCGTTCGTAATTAGGCCGCCAAGGGAGAGACCCGCCCCGGGAACGATACGGACGCGCGCAACGCAGCGCCGAGACCCGCGAGGCGCGAGGCTGCCGCAGCCGTTGCGTTCGAATCCCTTACCGTCCACCATCAGCGAACCCAAGGGGGACTCCGTCCCCCTTAGGCGCTCCGGTCGCTTCGCTACCTTCGCTGTCCCCCCTTCATGAGGTGCTGAATTACGAGTGCTGAGGTCTGAGTAAACAAATAAAGAAAGCACAACTCACTCGGCCCTGGTTCTGCGCCACCTCAATTGGCACGATTCTCCGCTTTTTGAGAATCGAAGGAACCGCGGTAGAATAACAGGCTTTGGGAGGCACGATGCTCCTTGTCCTCAAACCGGGCATAAGCGAAGGCGACCGGAACTCGTTGAAGGCCAGGCTTGCTCTTCTGGGAGCGGCCTACGAGGTGGTCCGGCGCGGGCCTAGAGAGGTATGGTCGCTGCAAGGCGGCGCGGCGGCGGCGCTTGACGGAGCCAATCTGCCTGGAGTCGAGCGCGCGCTGCCGCCTGGCGAAAGCTATTTTTTCGCTTCAAGGGGCTTTCGCCCTGAATCCACGCGCTTCTCAATTGGCGAGGCTGTTTTTGGAGGGAACCGGTTCGTTCTGGCCGCCGGGCCGTGCGCGGTTGAGTCCGAGGAGCAGATGGAGCTTTGCGCCCGCGCGGCCAAAGCCGCCGGGGCCGCCATCCTTCGCGGAGGATCATTCAAGCCCAGGACCAGCCCTTACTCGTTTCAGGGCCTTGGAGAAAAGGGGCTCGCGCTTCACCGGAAAGCGGCTGGCCGCCACGGCCTGCTTATGATGAGCGAGGTTTTGGACCGCCAGGACCTGTCCATGGTCCTGGACGTTGCCGACGTTCTTCAGGTCGGAAGCCGAAACATGCAGAACTTTCCGCTGCTGAAAGCGCTTGGGCGCCAGAACAAGCCCGTGCTCTTAAAGCGCGGCCTGGCGGCCACGCGGGAGGAGTTTCTTCTCGCAGCCGAGTACATCCTCGCGGAGGGCAACGAGCGGGTGATTCTGTGCGAGCGGGGCGTCCGCTCTTTTGACCCGGCCTTGAGGCACACGCTGGACTTGGGCTCAGTGGTTCTATTGAAACAGATGACCCACCTCCCTGTGCTCGTTGATCCGTCGCACGCGGCCGGCCGCCGTGAATTGGTGCTCCCAATGGCGCGGGCAGCCGCCGCGGCCGGCGCCGACGGGCTTATGCTTGAGATCCACCCCGATCCCGCGAATGCGCTGTCGGACGGTCCCCAGGCTCTTCTTCCAGAAGAGTTGTTCCTGTTGCGGGAAGACCTGGAGCGCATTCTACCCGTCACCGGCAAATCTTTCGGAGGCGCCTCGTGATCCGCCTCACCAACACCATGACCCGCCACGCCGAGGAATTCATGCCCATGGCGCCTGGCGAGGTTGGGCTTTACAGTTGCGGCCCGACGGTCTATGACTTCGCCCACATCGGCAACTTCCGCACCTTCTGCGCCGTTGACCTTCTCAAGAGATTCCTTTCGTGGGAAGGGCTTAAGGTCCGCCACGTCTGCAATCTGACCGACATTGACGACCGCACCATCGCCCGCGCGCAGGCGGAGGGCGTTTCGCTCGGCGAAGTGACGGACCGCTTCGCCAAGGCCTTCTTCGAGGACATGGCCGCTCTCAAATGCTTGCCTGCGGATGTTTTTCGGAGGGCCACGCAGCACATGGAGGAGATGTTCGAGATCCTGAAGGCCCTTGAAGCCAAAGGCCACGCCTACGCCTCAGGAGGTTCCCTCTATTTCAGTATCCGCAGCTTCCCGTCCTACGGCGAGCTGAGCCGTTTGGATGCCAGGGAAATTCTCGACGGCGCGCGGGTTGACTCGGACGGGTACGAGAAGGAATCGGCGCGGGACTTTGTCCTCTGGAAGGGAATGAAAGAGGGCGAGCCGTTTTGGGAGAGCCCGTGGGGAAAGGGCAGGCCAGGCTGGCACCTCGAATGTTCGGCGATGAGCCGCCATTACCTGGGCGACACGTTCGACATTCATGCTGGCGGCGCGGACCTGATCTTTCCCCACCACGAAAACGAGATAGCCCAGAGCCGCGGCGCGACCGGCAAAGAACCCGTACGCTACTGGTTCCACGTTGAGTTCCTTCTGGTGAACGGCGAGAAGATGTCCAAATCCAAGGGCAACTTCTACACGCTGCGCGACCTCCTGGCGCAGGGCCAGGACGCGGCGGCGATACGCTATCTGCTGCTGTCGGTCCCTTACAAGAAGCCATTGAACTTCACGATCGAGGGGCTCGAAGCGGCCAAGGCCTCGCTCACGCGCATTCGCGACTTTGCCGTGCGCTTCGCCGGCCGGACGGCCGCGAGGGGAACAAACCCGGTGTTGTCCAAGGCGCTGTCAGATTGCCGGGCGGCCTTCCGCGAGGCGTTGGAAGACGACCTCAACAGCGCGCTCGCGCTGGGCGCCCTGTTTGACGGCATCCGCGCCGCCAACACCGGGATGGACGCCGGAGGGCTGACCCAGGACGCCCGCGGCGAAGCCGCCTTGCTGCTCGGTGATTTCGAGAAGATTTTTGGCTTGGAGGCGATGCCGGAGGTTTCCTTGGACCGCGAGATCGAGGAGTTGATCGCCAGCCGCCAGGAGGCGCGGAAGGCCCGCGACTTCGCGGAGGCGGACAGGATTCGCGGCCAGCTCAAGGCAAGGGGCATCGTTTTGGAGGACACGCCGCAAGGCGTGCGCTGGAAAAAGGCATAAGGATAAAGTATGAATCGCAAGGCAAGCGCGCGCACGGAAAAGCCTTGCACACTTCGACCTTCATACTTCTTACTTGTCTTTCAGAGCCCAAGGCGAGAGGAAAGGATAAATGGTTAGATTAAACCCGGCTGAGTTGGAAATAGACCTCTTCTGCAAGGGAGTAAAGATAGATCCATCCTGTACGCTTGAAAGGGACGCGCGCTCGTTCTCGCGCACGCGGGCCGGGCTTGGCTCGGGCCTTGAGCTGAAAATCCCTTCCAAGCGCAAAGAGATATGGATAAACGCGCCGGTGCTCGAACCCTTCGTCAAGGGCTCGCCCTACGCTATATTCAAAGAGGACGGCGCATACGTCGTGCGCGACTCGCGGGATGCCGCCCTTCTTTACCCAGTCAAGATACCACCCCAGCCCAAGTGGTACGAACGAAAAACTTCCGCCGGCACGCCGATGACGCAGATAGGCGTCATGCAGGGAACCTACCTTGGGATATATTTCGGCGAGACGTGCCATTTCTGGCGCCAGAGCCCGAGCAAGGCTTGCAAGTTCTGCACGACAGGGCTCAACGTCGGGACGAACGAGGCAGCCGAAAAAAGCGTCGAGGACGTCGTGGAGACGGCGCTCGCGGCGAAACAGGAGTGCGGCGTCACCTTCGTCCACTTCAATACCGGGAAGCAGGCAGGCGACGCCCTTGAAATGGCTGCGCCTTACATTAAGGCGCTCAAAGAGAGGGTCGGCGTTCTGGCCGGTTTGCAGGCGCTGCCGTCGCGGGATCTGTGGAAGTACGACTGGCTCGTTGACCTGGGCGTTGACCACTTCAGCTTCTGCTACGAATTCCACAACCCGCGGTACTTCGCCGAATACCTTCCGGGAAAGCAGGAGGAAATCGGCCAGCGTGCTTTTTTCGACGCGCTTGAATACGTCTCGCGAAAGATGGCCAAGGGAAGCAACAGCGGGGAGATAATCGCCGGCATCGAGCCTATCGAGGACACGCTTAAGGCGATTGACTATATCACTTCGGTGGGAGCATTCCCGACCGTTTGCATCTTCAGGCCGCTTCACGGAGCGGCGGCACAGGACCTGCCCTCGCCGAAGTTCGAGGAGATGGTCGTGGTCTTCCGCCACGTGTACGAGGCGTGCCTCAAGGCGGGCATCCCCACGGGCCTCGCGCCAAACATCGAGGTTTCATTGATCGTCAATCCCGACGACGCGCAATTTCTGTCGCCCGACTCGCTCTCGAAGCGGTGGTACGAGTTCAAGCGGTCTCTGATCAAGCGGGCCGCCGCCCCGCTCTTTCGGAAGAAGATGAAGCCGCGGCACGTAACGATTGACGCCAGCAGTCCCATCGCCTATGCCCCGCTTCAAAAGGGCCAGCCCCGATCTTGACTCCGGCATGGGCGGAGAATAGGATAGTGTCATGATCGAAGTCGTAATTGACTACGAGACTTGCGAAAACAGCCAGTTTTGCCGGGAGGTCTGTCCGGACGATGTCTTCGAGCTTAGGCTTGGCAAGATAATCGTTGCTCGGCCCGAATCGTGCACCGAGTGCTGGCTCTGCGTGCAGAACTGTCCAACCGGTGCCGTCACGATCGAAGCTTGACAAGCAGTTTGCTCGAATCGTGATCCTTCGGGTCCCCCACTATGGCGACCCGCCCATTCACCCCGAACATCGCGTCGCGCTCTGGCACGGTCTCCACCGAGTAGTCGGTCCCCTTGCACTGCACGTCCGGCTCAAGTTCCTGGATGATGGCAACAACGGTCTCTTCGGTGAACAGCACGACGAAATCAACGCAGCCAAGCGCGGCCACAATCACGGCCCTGTCCTGTTCCGGCTGCACGGGGCGCCCTTCCCCCTTGAGTCTGCGGACCGACTCGTC
>JBBIMN010000184.1:0-4766 GCA_037444385.1 Acidobacteriota bacterium
GGCCACGTGGTGCCCGGCGGGGGCACGCCGTTCTCGGAGAACTGGGACGCGGCGACTCCCCCGGCTCTGCCTTCCGGCTGGGCCACGGCACAGGTGAGCGGCACCGCGGGCGCGTGGGCCACCAACGCCGGGACGCATTATCCCTCCGGCGCAGCCTCCCATTCGCCGCCGAACCTCGCCTACTTCAACTCCTTCACCTCCGCCAGCGGCAGCTCCACGAGGCTCTACAGGACGAGCGGTTTCGCGATTCCAGCCGCCGCGACTTCGGCCACGCTGACCTTCTGGATGTACCACGACACGGGCTATACGGGCAGCAACGACACCGTTCAGGCGCAAGTTTCCACCAACGGCGGAACGAGCTGGACCAACGCCGGCACGGCTGTCGCGCGTTACGACGGCAGCACCGGGTGGAAGCAGCACACTGCGGATCTCTCCACCTACGCCGGCCAGTCAGCCGTTCAGATCGCCTTCCTGGGCACCAGCGCTTACGGAAACGATTGCCACATTGACGACGTGTCGGCCAGCTATGTCTCCGCGGGGAGCTGCACGGTGCAGGCCTGCACGCCAGCGCCGCCGCCGCCAGAAGTGGCGCCGGGCGGTGCTCCGGCAACGTCACAAAGCTGGACGGACAAGGTTACCCACGCATGGCCTTCCGCTACGGGCGCGACGGGATACAAGGTCTACCGCGGACTTCTGGCCGACCTTCCGAACCTCCTGAACTCCAGCACCGACTCCTGCACCAAGTGGGCCGGCTCGGCCACCTCATGCACGGTTAACGATGATCCTTCAAGCGTGGCCGGGGGCTTCTACTGGTACCTCGTCACCGGCACGAACGCGAGCGGCGAAGGCCCCGCCGGCAACGCAACGGCGGGCCCGCGAACGGTCAACAGCTCGGGAAACTGCCCATAGGAGCAGCGTCACGCCGCCATTGGATCGGGGGGCCGGGAGCAATCCCGGCCCTTTAATCACGCCTTCAAACTCATCCTGCGCCATGGAAACGAAGGGGAGGTCCGTATGAAATTCAACCGGCCATGATCCTCTCGGCGTTGCGGCGGATACCTTCAGCGCGGGCGCGCCTGAGAGGCGAGCCGGCGAGGCGCGATTGAAGCTCGGCGTCCGCAAGCTTCAAAAGCGCGGCTGGTGCCGGGGCAAACCACTCCGGCCTCGCCGAGAAGTCCGGTTCGGTTGCGAGAAGCGCTTCGCGGTTATACGGGCAAACCTCCTGGCAGCGGTCGCAGCCGAAGAGGTGGCCATGAAGTGGCGGCGTCTTGGGCGGAAAAGGGCCTCGGTATTCAATCGTCCACGTCGAGATGCACCTGCCAGCGTCAAGAACGCGCGTGCCCTTCAGCGCATTGACAGGACAAGCCTTGAGGCAGATCGAGCAGCCGCCGCAGCCATCGGGGACAGCTTGGCCCGGCGGAAGTTCCAAATCGGTGAGAATCTCGCCAAGAAAAAGATATGAACCAAGTTCGGGATGGATAAGGAGGCCGTTTTTGCCGATGAACCCAAGCCCCGCGCGGCGGGCGAGCGCCCGTTCGAGAACTGGAAAGCTGTCGCAGCAAACGCGCGCCTGGAAGCCGGCTTCGAGCAGAAGCGGGGCCGCGGCTTTCAGCTTCTTGCGAACGGCCTTGTGGTAGTCGCGGCCCCAAGCGTAGCGCGAGACCCACGCCCGGCCGGATGCAATGTGCGCGACCGAACTTTCTCGCGAACTGTTGTACGGAATGGCGGCGCAAAAGGCTCCCCGCGCCCAAGGGACAAGCGCTCGCGGGTCGAGCCGCTCGTCACGCGAACGCCGCAGATACCTCAACGGCCCGTTAAGACGCTGGTCCAGAAACGAGCGATAGGCCGCTTTGTCCCTTTCTTCATTGGCGATTGGCGCGGTGCCGGCCAGCACAAAGCCGGAACCGCGTAGCGCCGCGAGCACCCTCTCCATCACTTCCGCCCGCTTTGCCATCTTCTCACTGTGCCGCTCTTCCGGCCACGAACGACGGCCGCGCATTGATTCGCGCGACCGGCAACCGTCTTCCGCCTGTCGTCGTATTTGCCCCCTCATCTTTCATCCATCATCTCTCATCTTCCCTTTGTGGCCTTCGCGCCTTCGTCGTGAATCACTCTCCTTTAATGGTGATCACGTTTCCAGCAGAGTACGCGTTGAACTCGGGGGCGTACATGGATTGGACGGTGGCCGGACTTGCGCGGAACGTTCCGGCCATGGCACAACGCAGGCGGTATTTCAGCGTGTACTGTCCTTCGGGCACCCACTCCATGAAGAAGTTCGTTCCGCTGTCGCGAACCTCCTCGTACCGGACGAGCCCAAGGTCCCACTTGTAGCCCGACGTGAAGGTCACGGGTTCGCAGCCTGCCGGGCGCGGGTCGCGCATGTGGACGTACTCGGCCTGGTGCCGCGATGAGAAACCGAGCTGCACCTCGATCTCGTCGCCGACATGGAGCGCGGCGCCATCCTTGAGCGGTTGAAGCGTGACCTGATCGCCCGTCTTCACCCGTTTGAAGTAGGCCCGCTCTACGGAGAACAAATCCCCGCTTGCCTTCTCCGGAAGCTTCTCCGTGGAGAAATGCCACGTGGCCGAAGCGAAAGCGAAGCCTTTGCCCTCCTTTGCGACGGTGATTGTTGACATCGTATTGGGGGCGACCTTTTCGCCCGGTATTACGACCTGGTTCTTCTTGCCGGTGTAAACGTCCGGGGCGAAGGAGAAAATCGCCTCGACCGGCCCTGCGTTCACCGTGACTTTCTCTTTCACTCCGAGCGCGCCGGTTTCCTTCAGGTAATAGGCGACGGAATAAAGCACTTCGGCGGTCGCCTTCGTTGATTCCCAGTGGTTGAGCTTCTTGTTTAGGAATATCCACTGCACGAGCCCGTCAGAGCGGCCGTCCTTCGGGTATAGCTCCATCAGCGTTCGCAATGCGAAGGCGTGGGTTTCGATGGTGTCGTTGTACCAGAGCCAGCCGCGGTTCTCTGGCGCCCAGGAAGTGCCGCCGTCTTGAGTCGTCTTCGCCGAGTCCATCACCGAATCGAAGACCAGCTTCGCGTCGCCCGGGCGCCCCATCCGCTTCAGCGTTAGCGCGAGGTAGCCCTTCAGATACGGCGAATGCTGCTTCCAGTGCTTGAAGGAGAAATCAAGCATCCGCTTCCGCTCGGCGCCGGTAAAGACGCCGCCGGTCCAGCTCGCGTCCGGGTAGTTGGAAAGGACGTAGTTGAGAAACGTGACGAACTCCCAGCCGGAGTCGTGGCTCATCATTTCACGCACGCACTCGTCGAGGTAGTGCTGATGGAGATAACCAAAGGCGCGGACAACCGGGTCCTTTGGCACGTCAACGCCGAATTCGAGCCCCTTGCTGAAACCGTAAACGATGTAGAGCGTCATGTAGGGCGACGGCGGGCCGCCAGCCCACCACGGGAAGCCGCCCAGCGAAGTCTGGGACTTGAGGAGCTTGGCGAGGGAGGCTTCGCGCTGCGCCGTGGCGATATTCGGATCGAGGACCTTCGCCATGCCGAGGCCCTCGTCCTTGCCGCCGCGCGCCTCTTCGAGCCACGGAGTCTCCTCCAGCGCCATCTTCCGGTTCGGGTCGTTGTCGTCAAAGGCTTCGTAGGGCGTGTCGCGCTTCGACATCTCCTTCGCCATCTTGGCGACAGCCGGATAATCGCGGTAAAGGCTCGTCAGGATGCCGGTGGAAAGAAACCGGTTCATCGTCTGCTCGGTGCACTCATAAGGATAATTGACGAGGTACGGAAGCGCCTGGAGGACGCCGTAGAACAACTGCGCGTCCACCGTGACGACGAGCTGTTCGTTGACGAGCGTCGGGTCGTCGTTCTTTTTCAAATCCTCGAAGGTCATCTCGCGCCTGTCGCCGTCGCGAAGCGTCACGAAACGGGACTGTGCCAGGTGCATGCGGCCCGGAAGAACCGGCAGCGGTCGCAGCTCGCCGTCCGAAAAGTCACCGGACTTCGCCACCACCTTGAAGGCCACGGTTCCAACTCTCGCGGGCGCCAACAAGTTGAACGTCACGTTGGCGCCACCGCCCGCTTTCACCATAAAGGACCGGGACGGGATGCTGGCTGGAAGCCCGAAGGCCGGGGCGAGGTTCTCGTTGGTTTCGGGATCGAAGATTTCAAGCGCCACGTTGCCTTGAAGCTCGTGGTCCGACGCGTTGTTGACTACGACCTTCAAGTCGGCCTTGTCGCCTTCGCGGAAGAAGCGTGGCATGTAGGGGCGGACCATCAGTTCCTTGACGCTTCTGGATTCCTTGTGAAGCGAGCCAGCCTTGAGGCCCTTCGTCACGGCGTGAACCCAGACGTTCCATGCCGTCACCGAATCTGGGACGGTGAATTCGATGAGCGCCGTCCCGTCATTGCCAGTTAGAAGATGAGGCTGCCAGAAAGCCGTTTCGGCGAAGTTGGAACGAAGCTGTTCGCTTGCGTCCGGAGCTTCGCTCGGCGGCGCGGCGTTTTTCGCGGGCGCCTCTTTCTTCGCTTCGTCTCGCGCGGGGGCCTCTGCAGGCGCCCGGGGTGGAGCGGCCGACATTGGCATGGCCGCCGCCTTCTCCATCATTATGCCGCCTTCAACGCCGCCCTCGCCGTAATACCTGCGCCGCCCCATTCCACCGATTCCGTAGCTGTCGTAAAACTTGAGCCGGTCGCCGGAGAAGGTGCTATAACCGGGGACGTCGGCGAAGTTCCACTCGTCGCTGTAGCTCGCCGGAGCCTCGCCAAGCGTGGACCGGTAACTACCGGCGTAGGCGTGGTTGGG
>JBBIMN010000185.1:0-4764 GCA_037444385.1 Acidobacteriota bacterium
GGAGAAGTTCAATCGTTCCAAACCGCACGTAAACGTCGGGACCATTGGACACGTGGACCACGGAAAGACCACGCTGACCGCGGCTATCACCAAGGTCCAGGCGGCCAAGGGTATGGCCAAGTTTATCTCCTATGATGAGGTGGCCAAGGCCTCCGAATCCCAGGGCCGGCGCGACCCCACCAAGATTCTCACGATCGCGACCTCGCACGTCGAGTACGAATCAGGCAAGCGCCACTACGCGCACGTTGACTGTCCCGGCCACGCCGACTACATCAAGAACATGATCACCGGCGCGGCGCAGATGGATGGCGCCATACTGGTGGTGTCGGCCGAAGACGGCCCGATGCCACAAACCCGCGAGCACATTCTGCTCGCCAGGCAGGTGGGCGTTCCCTATATCGTCGTTTTCCTGAACAAGTGCGACAAGGTTGACGACCCGGATCTTCTCGAGCTGGTCGAAATGGAAGTCCGCGACCTTCTCTCCATGTACAAGTTCCCCGGCGACAAAACTCCCGTCATCCGCGGGTCGGCCATGAAGGCTGGCCAGGTGGAAGATCCAAACAGTTCCGACGCGAAGTGCATTCAGGAGCTTTTGGACGCTTGCGACAGCTTCATTCCAGAGCCGGTGCGCGACGTTGACAAACCTTTCCTGATGCCGATCGAAGACATCTTCTCGATTTCCGGCCGCGGCACCGTCGTGACCGGGCGCGTCGAGCGCGGCGTCGTGAAGGTCGGCGAGGAAATGGAAATCATCGGCCTGAGGCCGACTTTCAAGACGGTCATCACCGGCGTCGAGATGTTCCGCAAGCTATTGGATCAGGGCCAGGCTGGTGACAACGTCGGCCTTCTGCTCAGGGGTACCAAGAAGGAAGAGGTCGAGCGCGGCCAGGTCGTTGCCAAGCCCGGCAGCATCACCCCGCACACCAAGTTCAAAGCTGAAGCGTACATTCTCACCAAGGATGAAGGCGGCCGCCATACGCCGTTCTTCAAGGGCTACCGCCCGCAGTTCTATTTCCGCACGACCGACGTGACCGGAGACGTTGAACTGCCCGCCGACCGCGAAATGGTTATGCCTGGCGACAACGTGAGCATGGTGGTTACGCTGATCCAGCCAATCGCCATGGAAAAGGGCCTTAGATTCGCCATCCGCGAGGGCGGGCGAACCGTGGGCGCCGGCACTATCACGGAGATCGTGGAGTAGGAGCTAGGAGCTCATGCTGAACGAGAAGATCCGCATACGCCTTCTGGCGTACGATTACTGGATTCTGGACCGTTCCACGAAGGAGATAGTGGAGACGGCCAAGAGAACCGGCGCAAGAGTGAAGGGCCCAATTCCCCTTCCCACCGACCGGAACATCTGGGCCGTCAACCGTTCTCCCCACGTGGACAAGAAGTCCAGAGAGCAGTTCGAGATGCGCACGCACAAGCGGCTGTTGGACATTTACGATCCGACCCCGCAGACCGTGGACGCTCTCATGAAACTGAATCTGCCTCCGGGCGTTGACGTGGAGATAAAGGCGTTCGCCAAGTAGGTGAGGGGACTAAATATCCCGCGCTCCCGCGTTGAGCGGGCTGTCCGCGGGCAAGCAAGTCGCCTGCTGAAGGCGACCAAGGCTTGAGGAGAATAGGAATGAAGATAGGCATCCTGGGGCGCAAGCTGGGGATGACGCAGGTCTTTGACGAGAGCCGCGCGGTCGTGCCGGTTACGGTGATCGCGGCCGGGCCTTGCGTGGTTCTTCAGAAGAAAAGCCCCGCGACAGACGGCTATCACGCGGTTCAGATCGGCCTCGTCGAGAAAGTGGGGCGCAACGCGCTGACCAAGCCGCAGAGCGGCCACTTGAAGAAGGCCGGCGCCAGTTCGGTAAAAGCGGTCCGCGAGCTCAGAGGAGAGTTCCCGGATTTGAACGTCGGCGCCACGATCGCCGCGGACGTTTTCGGCGGCATCGAGGTCGTTGACGTAGTCGGAACCAGCAAGGGCAAGGGCTTTCAGGGCGTCGTCGTCCGCCACCACTTCAAGGGTGGCAGGGCGACACACGGTTCCATGTTCCACCGCGCCCCCGGTTCCATAGGCGCGTCGTCCGACCCTTCACGCGTCCTCAAGGGCACGCGAATGGCCGGACAGATGGGCCATGGCAGGGTTACCGTAAAGAACTTGAAGCTCGTGAAGGTGGACGCGGAAAACGGCATGCTCCTCATACGAGGCGCCGTGCCCGGTCCCCGCGGCAGCCTCGTGCTTATTCACGGAATTCGGTGAGGGGCAGGTCATGGTGAACCTTACGGTCATCAACGCGTCTTTGGAACCTCAGCGGGAGCTGTCGCTGCCCGAGGAAATATTCGGCCAGCCATACCGGCGAGACTTGGTTTACGAGGCGGTGCGCAGCTTCAGGGCCAACCAGCGGCTTGGCACGGCGTCCACAAAGAACCGCGACGAAGTGTCCGGCTCTGGCAAGAAGCTGTGGAAGCAGAAGCACACCGGCCGCGCCCGCATGGGCGAGCGGACGTCGCCGCTCTGGTACCACGGCGGCATAGTGTTCGGGCCGAAGCCGCGCGATTATTCGTACGCGCTGCCGAAGAAGGTCCGCCGCAGCGCCATGCGTTCCATTCTCTCCGAGCGCGTCCGCCGTGGCTCTCTCAAGGTGCTTGACGGGCTGGCTATCGAGAATCCAAAGACGAAACAGTTCGTGGAACGTTACAAGGCCCTGGTGAACGGCTCGTCCAACCTTCTTTTCGTTGACGTGGAGCCGTCTTCCGCCCTCCTTCTTGCCAGCCGCAACGTGCCTGGCGTGAAGGTGGCGCGAGTCGCCGAGGTCAACGCTTACGATTTGGCGCGCTACCAGACGGTGGTTTTCACCGAACCGGCGCTTTTAAAGCTCGCAAAGGACCTGACGCCATGAGAGACCCGCAGACCATTCTCATACGCCCTCTGCTTACCGAAAAGAACCTCCTGGCCAAGGAGAGGCGGCACGCCCTCGCCTTCGAGGTCGCCGTCTTCGCAAACAAGATTGACGTTGCCAGGGCGGTCGAAAAGACCTTTCAGACGAAGGTCGAGTCGGTGCGAATTGTGAACACGCTTGGCAAGATAAAGCGGATGGGCCGCTCCGAGGGCAAACGCCCTGACAAAAAGAAGGCCTACGTGACTTTGAAGAAGGGCCAGAAGCCCGTCGAATACTTCGAGGGCATCTAAGGGGAGAGCCATGGGCATCAAGACCTATAAACCATACACCCCGAGCCGGCGATACATTTCGAACCTGACGTTCGAAGAGATCACCAAGACCACGCCGGAGAAGGGGCTCATCGAGGCGAAGAAGCGGCTGAGCGCCCGAAACGCCCACGGCCACGTAACCGTGCGGCGGCGGGGCGGCGGCCACAAGCAGAACTACCGCATCATAGACTTCAAGCGCGACAAGTTCGGCATTCCCGCCAAGGTGGCCGCCATAGAGTACGACCCGAACCGCACCTGCCGCATTGCCCTGCTCTATTACGCGGACGGCGAGAAGCGCTATATCCTCTGCCCCGAAGGGCTTGTCCCCGGCCAGACGGTCATGTCCGGCGATCAGGCCGAAGTGGCTACCGGCAATACGCTGCCTCTGCGAAAGATTCCGGTCGGTACGATGGTCCACAACGTGGAACTCAAGGTAAAGGGCGGCGGGCAGCTCGCGCGTTCGGCCGGTGCGACCGTCCAGTTGATGGCCAAGGAGGGGCACTACGCCACGCTCAAGATGCCCTCCGGCGAAATGAGGCTGGTCAACGCCGACTGCCTGGCCACGATCGGGCAGGTCGGAAACCTTGACCACAAGAACGTCATGCTTGGCAAGGCGGGCCGTTCCCGCTGGCTGGGCCGCAGGCCGAAAGTCCGTGGCACCGCGATGAACCCGGTGGACCACCCGCACGGCGGTGGCGAAGGCAAGAGCAAGGGCGGGCGGCATCCGGTGACGCCATGGGGCCAGCCTACAAGAGGCTACAAGACCCGCCGCAACAAGCGCACGGCGCGGTTTATCCTGAAGAGGAGACGCTAGATGTCCCGCTCGCTGAAAAAAGGCCCCTTCGTGGATGCCCACCTGTTGAAGAAGGTGGACGATATGAACGCCGCCGACAAGAAGCAGGTAATAAAGACGTGGAGCCGGAGATCAATGGTTGTTCCAGCGATGCTGAGCCACACGATCGCCGTGCACAACGGAAAGAAATTCGTCCCGGTCTACGTCACCGAGAACATGATAGGCCACAGGCTGGGCGAATTCGCCGCCACCAGAACCTTCCGCGGCCACTCCGGGGCGCGCAAGGCGGAGGTCGCCGCGACGCCGCCGCCGCCGCCGCCGGCAAAATGATTAGGGGCCAAAGATGACTGCCAAAGCATCCGTAAAGTACGTGAGTGTTTCGCCGCAGAAGGCCAGGCTGGTCGCGGACGCGATTCGCGGCAAGCTGGTCTCGGACGCGCTGGCCGCTCTTCGTTTCACCAGAAAGGGCGTGGCCAAGGATTTTACAAAGGTTCTTAAAGCGGCCGTCGCGAACGCCGAAAACGGCGCGAAGGGGCACGTGGACGTTGACAAACTCTACGTTTCCTCGGTGACGGTGGACGGCGCTTCGTTGAAAACCCGCCGCCGCACGATGCCCGCCCCCATGGGAAGGGCCTATCGTTTCGTGCGCAGGCAAAGCCACATTCAGATCGCGGTAGAGGAAGCAAAGTAGGCCGTAAGGCCATACGGGAGGTGAGCGTTGGGCCAGAAAGTCCACCCCGTGGGGTTCCGCCTGGGATTCAACAAGGTT
>JBBIMN010000186.1:0-2925 GCA_037444385.1 Acidobacteriota bacterium
GGCTTGGCGTACGGCAGGCCAGTACGCCGGCGTCCTCGCGCCTTGCCCGGCGGGCGCGCCGGCGCCCTCGGTGCGTCACCGTATTTCCGAAACCGAACACTTGGGCGACGGGGTGAAGGCGTGACCGGGTGGGCGGAGTGAAGGAACGGGGTAAAAATCCGGCAACACCGATACACCGGCGCACCCACGCTCCGGCGCCACG
This sequence comes from Acidobacteriota bacterium, assembly GCA_037444385.1. Taxonomy (GTDB): domain Bacteria; phylum Acidobacteriota; class UBA4820; order UBA4820; family DSQY01; genus JAEMPZ01. The sequence goes on from JBBIMN010000186.1 coordinate 203, forward strand.
ACACGCCGTTGCGACTTGGAACCTTTTGCGCGAGCCGTGGTCTCAGTGAATCGTGAGGAGGTTACCATGAACCGGATGATGAGATTGGCGATTGTGGCAGGAGCGGCCCTGGCGGTGGTCATCGGAGCGAAGGCGCTAAGCCCGGAAGGCTTTTCGCTCGAAGTCCTTGTGGACGGAGTCCCCAGGCCGGAATACGCGGGGCGGGGCGCGGTCTACGTGGAGGCGCTCAAGGGGCACTCCTATTCCCTTAGAATAACAAACCCTCTTTCGTGCCGCGTGGCGGTCGCGCTGGCCGTTGACGGGCTGAACACCATTGACGCCAAACACGCGAGCGCGTGGGAGGCTTCAAAGTGGGTCCTCGATCCCCACGAAAGCATCGTGATTCCGGGATGGCAGGTGAGCGGAAGCAAGGCGCGCAAGTTCACCTTCACCGGCGAGCGCTCCTCGTACGGTGCTGCCCTGGGACAGACGGACAACCTCGGCGTCATCGAGGCGGTCTTCTTCCGCGAGAAACTTCCGCCACCGCCACCGCCTGTAGTTTATGAAGAACGCGAGTCTGGCGGGGTCGAAGGCGGAATCGAGGGAGGAGTGCTTGGCGGAGTCCTTTCAAGCCCGGCCGAGGCGCGGGCAAAGGGCGCGGCGGCCGGCAAGCCAATGCCGGCTGCTCCTCAGAAGAGCGAAGCACCCAAACAGAGCTCCGCTCTTTCCGATGAGTACGCCGCGACCGGGATGGGGCGTGCAACAGGCCACGAGGTCGTTCACGTCGAGATCGAGCTTGAGCGCGTACCTTCAGCTGTAGCGAGAATCCGGTACGAGTTCAGGCCTCAGCTCGTGAAGCTCGGCATCCTGCCATCTCTTGATCCGCTTCAAAGGCGCGAAGGCGCGCGAGGCTTCGAATTCGGCTACTGCCCGCAGCCATGAAACAACTGGCCGGAGGCCGCTCCGGCCAGAAACAACCCCCAAGGTCCATTTACGGCGGGATATAGTCCCGCCCCTTTTTTGGGTGGCTCTTTACTGCTAGACTCCCCCGCTGGTGGCGAATGCGCGCAAATCTTGCCGGCGTGACAAAACGGTATGGCGAACGGGAAGTGCTCAAGAGCGTGGACTTTACCGTCCACGATGGCGAACGCTGGGCGCTGGTCGGCCCTAACGGTTCCGGCAAGTCAACTCTTTTGAAGATTATCCTTGGCGCCGAGGAGGCGGACGCGGGAGAAATCATTCGCGCCCGCGGGCTGAAGATAGCGACGGTCTCTCAGGATGACCTCTGCCAGGTGCCGGTTTCCGCAAGAGACTACCTGCTCGAAGCTTTCAGGGAGGTCATCGCCAGCCAGGCGGCGCTTGAGGCGCTGCACCAGGCCATGGCGTCAGGGGACGACGGGCCGGAAACGATGGAGGCCGCGTCCGACCTTCAGGAGTGGCTGCACCACCACGGCGCCTACACTTACGAAAACGACGTGGACAGGGCGCTTTTAGGGATGGGCTTTGAAAAGCGCGATTGGGAGAGGCCCTGTCTCAGCTTTTCCGGCGGAGAGCAGATGCGCCTCAAGCTGGCCCGCGCCATCCTCGAACCTTCCGGCCTGCTGCTTCTGGACGAGCCGGGCAACCACCTCGACGCAGGCCAGCGCGCCTTTCTTGCCGAGTTTTTGCAAGGCGGGGGGAAAACCTTCGTGATCGTGACGCACGACTCCGAACTGCTGGACGGGGCGGTTGACCACGTGGCCTGTCTTATGGACGGCAAGGTCCACACCTTTCGCGGTGACTTCTCCGCCTTTGAAGTCCAGATCGCCGAGATGCAGAAAAACCGCGAGAAGGCGTACGATCAACAGCAGGCCTTCATAGCGAGGACCGAGGAGTTCATAAGGCGCTACAAGGCGGGCCAGCGCAGCAAACAGGCGAGGGGACGCGAGAAGGTCCTCGGCCGCATCGAGCGCATCGAAGCGCCGTTCAAGGCGCCGCGGGGGTTTCGGCTGCGCCTTGCCTTCGACGTGATTTCCGGCGAGGACGTCCTGGTGGTTCGAGACCTTGCCGTTCCAGTCGGGCTCCGCTCCCTCGAATGTCCCAAGCTCGGCTTGAAGCGGGGGCAAAAGGTCGCGCTGGCCGGGCCAAACGGTTCCGGCAAAACGACTCTGCTGAAGGTGCTCTGCTCCGAAACCCGGCCTTTAGGCGGCGAGGTCCGCTGGGGGGCGAACGTCAGGTTGGCCCGCTACGACCAGCACCAGCGCTTCCTTCCCGACGGCGCGACTCTCTTTGGAGCGATCGCCGGGTTGATGGCCAACGCCGCGAGGGAAGAGGTGATGACCCACCTGGGCGCGTTCGGTTTCGGAGGCGCGCGGGCGCTTCAACTGGTTGGAAGCTTGTCGGGCGGCGAGCGGGCGCGGCTCCACTTGCTGGCGGTTCTTCTGGCGCGCGCCAACGTGATGCTTCTCGACGAGCCCACAAACCACCTCGACAAGGAGGCGCTGGCCGTCGTGCGAGAAGCGCTCCTCCGTTACAGGGGAACGCTTGTGATCGTCAGCCACGACAAGGCGTTTCTGGAGGGGCTCTGCACGTACACGTGGGCAATCGCCGGGGACGCCATCCTTGCAGCCGCCGGTTACGATCCGGAATTCGGCGCGAGTCTCGCGGCTCCAGAGAAAGGGGCTCCAACCGCTACGGCGCCTAAAGCCGAAAGGCAAGAGCGGTCTTCGGAAGGCCTCTCCAAGAACGAACGTTTCCGGCTGGAG
>JBBIMN010000186.1:2935-4507 GCA_037444385.1 Acidobacteriota bacterium
GCGGCCGCGGCGGCTGCGTCCCTCGCCTGGTACGCCGAGCGCGGCATTAGCAAGAACATTCCGTTTCGCGGCGGCACAGCCGCCAATACCGTCGCCGGCACCGTTTCCGGCTGGAGCGCCGCCATGAGGAGCTGGAACGGGAAATCGCAAGCCTGTCCGCGGAGAAGGCGGAGGTCGAAAGGCGTTTTCAAAACCCCGACTCCGTGGTCACCGAGGATTGGCGGGCGCTCACCGAACGCTACGAGGCTCTCAAGCGCGAACTTGCCCAAATGGAAGAGGAGTGGCTTGGCGTCGTGGAAAAACTCGAAGGCTAGTCTTTTCCTCGCCAAATAACAATGAACGCCAGCGCGGCGAATAGAAGCGCCACGCCGGCCGCTGTCCAGTAGGGCGCTGAAACGCCAAGCTTCCTGAAAGTGAATACGCCCCAGAACGGGCCCGTGATGCGGGCCAGGGAAGCCATTGATTGGAAGAGCCCGAGGACGCCTCCCTGTTCGTCCGCCGTGGACAAGCGCGAGACGAGCGATGAAAGGGCCGGCGTCGTGAATCCCGCGCCCAGGGCCAAGAGCGGCAGGCAGAGCATGAGGTGGAAGAGTGAGCCGGTCCAGATTAGCGCCATGTAACCAGGAATGAGAACAACGCCCCCCGCCAGAATGAGGTTTCTCTCGCCGAACCGCTTCACCAGCCGCCCGACGAGCCCTCCCTGGATGATCGCCGCCAGAACGCCCACGAAGACAAAGAAGTAAGTCACGTGGACCGTGTCCAGCTTGAGCCGTTTTTCCAAAAACAGCGCGAAGGTGGATTCAAAGTTCGAGAAGGCGAAGGTCGCCAGGAAGAACATCGCCATGAGAAGTCCGATCTGAGGATGGGCAAGCGCCCTTTCAAGCCGGGCCAATGAGAACCATCCGCGCGCCCGCTCGACCGTTCCCATCCGCCGCTCCCTTGGCCACGTTTCCGGAAGCTTCCAAAGCGCGAGAAGGAGGGCGCAGAACGATAGCCCCGCGGCGAAGAAGCCGGGGGCGCCTTCACCCAAGCGTACGGTGAGCCCTCCGATCGCCGGGCCCAAAATGAATCCAAGGCCGAACGCCGCTCCGATCAACCCCATGCCGCGCGCCCTCTCCGCCGGCTCCGTTACATCGGCGATAACCGCCTGCGCCGTGGAGACGCTGGCGCCGGTCATGCCTCCCACGATCCGCGAGACGAACAGCAGAACAAGAGAGCGCTGAAGCCCGAAGAGCAGGTACCCGGCCACGGTGCCGCAAAGGCTAACGATGATTATCGGGCGCCGCCCGAATCTGTCTGACAGCCTTCCCAGGACGGGCGCGAATATGAACTGGACGAGCGAGTATGCGGCCATCAGCAGGCCGAAGACCGCCGGCGGCGGAGCGTAGCGTTCCCCATAAATTGGAAGCAGCGGGATGACGATTCCGAATCCCATCAAGTCAATGAAGACGACCAGAAAGACGATCAGCAGGGTTGTTCTACCGCCGCGCTTCTCCATGCGCTCCCTTCACGCCGCGCCAACCATCCCGCGGCGCCGTAGTATAACCCGGCCTCGCGCCCGGTTCCAAACTG
>JBBIMN010000186.1:4517-4756 GCA_037444385.1 Acidobacteriota bacterium
CGCGCCGTGATGGAGGCGGCCACAAGCGCACATGAGAGGAGGTGGAACCGGAAGGGGCCAGAGGCCCGATCCGCGCTCGCGGCGGCTTCGCTCACGAGCTGGAAACAGGCGCGCCCGCTCCGCTGCTTGCAGAGGTGCCGGCGCTTTCTGTTGCCCCCTCTTGACAAACAATTTCCCGGGGAGTAATATATCGGTATACGATATACCGATAGGCGGTATACCGTATGGCGAGTGAGTAG
>JBBIMN010000187.1:0-4752 GCA_037444385.1 Acidobacteriota bacterium
CCAGCGGCTTCCGAGCAGGCCCCGTTCGAGGACCGTCCTCGCCAAACATGCCGCCGGTTCATCATCCGGGCCCGTGACGAGATAGGCACTGACGCGCGGCGCCGACTCCACCGCGCGCTCCGGCACGCGGACGAAGAGCTTGCGGGTGCGGGCGTATATTTTCCAGAGGATCATGCGCGGCGAATCCCCGTGGCCGTACTTGCGCATTTCGACCCTGTCGCCGAGCGGCTCGCCCCTCGGGTCCGGCTGGTCTTCGCCCAGGACGAGCCCGGCCAGAACGGCGGTTCGGTCGAGCGCCGCGCGAGCCGGAAGGATGCGCCCCGAAACGGGAAGCGTCTCCCGCCACGATACGGCGGTGAGGCCCAGGATGTCCATGAGCGTCAAGCGCCTCGTGGCCGACTCGAAAACGCCCCTGCGGCGCGGAAAAACCACCTCTTCGCCTTTTCGCCCCTGAAGCTCGCAGAGGATTTTAGGCGGAGATTCCCATTCGGCGGCGAGCGACAAAAAGGGGAGCCATGGAGGAGCGCTGGCGCGAAAACCGGTCCGGCTCCAGGCACCGCATTCAAGGGACAAAGATGGGACGGCTGGAGCGCCGCGCGTTCTGCGCCTTAAAAAGAGCGCCGTGACCGGTGTCGCCAGCGCGAGCACGACCAGCAGAGCCGCGGTGACGAGCCCGGCGGTAAGAAGGATGAGGTCGAGCTTGCCCACTCCGTAGTACCATGCCGCCGCCGCGCTCGCCGCGAACACGGCCCCGCCTGAACTTGTAAAAGGGCAAAGTTCCCGGGCGCGGCGGACGAAGGCCCGCGTTCTTGTCCCTGCGCGCGCCGTCAGCCCCTGGAAACCGCTCATTTCAATTCGTCCCAGCGCCTGCCTTCAGAGACGCTGGTGACAATGGGAACCGAGAGTTTCATCGCCTGTTCCATGGCCTCTTTCAAAATGGACGAAACCAGTCCGGCCGATGCCTCCGGCGTCTCGGCGACCAGTTCGTCGTGAACCTGAAGCACGAGGCGGGTCCCGCTCGGAAGGGAGGGTTCAACTTCGACCATCGCTTTTTTGATCAGGTCGGCGGCGGAGCCCTGCACGGTAGTGTTCACCGCCTGCCGCAGCAGCGCCTGCTGCAGCGGTTTCGCCGCGCGGGCGATTCCGGGGAAAAGGCGCCTTCGGCCCAGGATCGTGACGACTTCCTCTTTTTCCATAACGCTTTTGACGATGGATTCGATGTAGGAGCGCACGGCGGGGAAGCGGGCGAAGTAGCGTTCGATAAACGCCGCGGCCTCTTTCTGCGGGACGCCGATATCTCGCGCCAGGCCAAAGGCCCCCAGGCCGTAGATGATTCCAAAGTTCACCGCCTTCGCGCCGCGCCGCATGTCCGCCGTCACCAGATTTTCCGAGACTCCGAAAATCTCGGCGGCGGTTGCCGAGTGAATGTCCTGCCCCAGGGCAAAAACCTTAGCCAGGCCGGGGTCGCCGGAAAGATGGGCCAACATTCTGAGTTCGATCTGGCTGTAATCGGCTCCGACGAAAAGATGGCCGGGCGCGGCCACGAAGCCGTGGCGGATGCGCGGCCCCCACTCTCCCTTCATCGGGATGTTTTGAAGGTTCGGTTCCGACGAGGAGAGTCTTCCCGTCGCCGCCACCGTCTGGTTGAAACGCGCGTGGATGCGTCCGTCCGAAGCGTCCACCCAGCCGGGCAGCGGGTCGAGGTACGTGCCCTTCAGTTTTGAAAGCAGCCTGTGGTCGAGGATGAGAGGGACGGCGGGATGCGCCGCCCGCAGCCTCTCCAAAACTTCGTTGTCCGTGGAGTAGGATTTCGTTTTGCTGGTTTTTTTGAACACCGGAAGGCGAAGCTTCTCGAACAGGATCTCGCCCAGTTGTTTTGGGCTGGCCACGTTGAAGGAGACCCCGCAAAGGGCGTGGATGCGTGATTCAAGGCCCGCGAGATCTTTGGCCATTTGAGAGGAAAGCTCTTTGAAATAGCCGGCGTCAATGCCCAGGCCCGCCGCTTCAAGGCGCGCCAATGCCCCGACGAGCGGCCTTTCGACGACGGACCACAAGCTCTCCATGCCAAGCGCTTCGAGCTTTTTTTCGAGCGGCGCCTTCAGCCGCGCGAGCGCCAGCGCGCGGGCGGGAGCGCTCGCTTCGTCAACCCGCGTTGACAGAAGGGCGGAAGCGAGATCCGCTACCACCGGGACGCGGGCTGAAGGATCGAGCATGTAACCGGCAACCGCGGCGTCAAGAAAACATGGCGCGGGAAGAAACGACAACGGCCCGAGCTCCCTCAAGAGCGGTTTGATGTCGTGCGCGCACAGAGGCAGCGAGTTGAAAATATCGGGCGCGAACGCCGATTGGGCCGCTGTCCAAACGGACCGGCCATCTGAAAAAAAGAGCGCGCCGCCATCCCAGGCAAGGCCGACGGCCGGCGCCTTCTTCAGGACCGCGAGAGCCTCGTCATTCAACGGTTTGGCTTCGCACGGCGCAACGGCCTCGGCCGTAGCGGCGGGCTCGTCTAAAATCATGGAGGAAAATTCGTAACTTCTGAAGAGCGATTGCAGCCGCTCGCGCTCAGGTGGCGCAAGCCGAAGGCCGGAGGGCGCGAAGGACAGCGACATGTCGCATTTGACCGTAGCCAGTTCCCGCGAGAATCGGGCGCCCTTGGCGTTGTTCAGCAGCCCTTCGCGGTAAGCTTTGCGCTCGACCTCGCCCGCGTGGGCAAGCACGGATTCCAGGTCTCCGTAGCGCCTTATCAGCTCCTTCGCGCCCTTCTCGCCGATTCCGGGCACGCCGGGTATGTTGTCGCTCGCGTCGCCCCAAAGAGCCAGCACGTCCGGCACCTGCTCCGGCCGAACGCCGAACTTCTCCTCCACGCCCTTCTCGTCAAGGATGCTCTCGTCCTTCGTATAGAGAATGGCTACGCCGTCCCGGACCAGTTGAAAAAGATCTTTGTCGGCCGTGGCGATGATGACCGAAAAACCCTCAAGCCGCGCTTGGGATGCGAGCGTGCCTATGATGTCGTCGGCCTCGAAGCCGGCCATTTCAATCACCGGAAGCCCCATCGCGCGCAGCATCTCCTTGGCCGGCCCGATTTGCGCGACAAGGTCCGAAGGCGCTTCGGGGCGGTTGGCCTTGTATTCGGCGTAAGCCTCGTGGCGGAAGGTCGGCGCCGGCAGATCAAAGACGAATGCGATGTGCGTGGGCTTGTGCTCCTTGAGAATTTTCTCGGCTATTTTGAGCGTGCCGTAGATGGCGTTCGTAGGCCGCCCGTCGCGCGTGGAGAGGCCGCGGATAGCGAAGAAGGCCCGGTAAAGGACGGAAGAACCGTCAACGAGGTAAAGCGTCTCGCCCATGGACCGTTATTATACTATGAAGGCGGCCGCGCGAAATGTTACGCGGGGCCGTTCCATTTTTTGGGATGGCTTTGCTTTCCCGTTTTCGCGTTTTTCCTTCTCCACGTCCCGTTGCCGCCACGTGCTAATATATCCGCTGGCATTGGGAACGCCTTTGGCATTCCATCTCGGCCCGGAATGAAATTAGCGAAAGGGGATTGCCGGCATGGCTCACGACAAGATCGCCGTTGTGGATTTCGGCGGACAGTACGCCCATCTGATCGCGGCAAAAATCAGGCGCCTTCACGTTTTGGCGGAGATCCTCCAGCCGGAGGACCGGGCCGGAAAATTCGCCGGCTTCAAAGGGATCATCCTTTCCGGCAGCCCGGCGCTCTCCGCCTACGACGAGGACAGCGCCTACGACAAGCGCATTTTAGACCTGCCCGTTCCCATCCTCGGATTCTGCTTCGGTCACCAGGAGATCGCCAAGCACTACGGCGGCGCGGTCGAGCACACCAGGCGCGAGTACGGCCCGGCGACGCTGGAGATTCGCGGGACGAGCCCGATCTTTAGAGGGCTCGCGCCGAATGAAACCGTCTGGATGAGCCACGGAGACACGGTCACGATACGGCCACGGGGATTTCAAGAAATCGGCGTCTCCCGCGTGGCGGGCGGCGATGCGCACCCCAACGCCGCGATCGCCAACGACGGCATCAAGCGCTACGGCTTTCAGTTTCACCCCGAGGTTGACGACACGGTTCATGGCGAGGATATGCTCCGCAACTTCGCCGTCGGCATCTGCGGATGCAAAGCGGACTGGGCCATGGACCGTTTCGAGGAGGAGTCCGCTGAACTGATCCGGCGGCAGGCGGGGGGAAGGCCCGTCTTCCTGCTGGCATCTGGCGGCGTTGATTCCACGGTCTGCGCCGTCTTGCTGGGAAAGGCCTTGGGACCCGGCAAGGTCCATCTGCTGCACATTGACAACGGCCTGATGCGCCTCGATGAGAGCAACGCGGTCATGGAGGAGTTCAAGAAGCGGGGCCTCGGGGAGAATCTTCACTTCGCCGATGCTTCCAGCCGTTTTCTTGAAGCGCTTGGCGGAATGGTGGAGCCGGAGAGAAAGCGCCGGATCATCGGCGACACCTTTCTTGAAGTCTTCGAGGCCGAGGCGTCGCGCCTCGACTTGAGCGATTGTCTGCTTGCCCAGGGAACGATCTATCCCGACACGATCGAAACGGGCGGCACGAAGCGGGCCGACGTGATAAAGACCCACCACAACCGCGTGCCGGCGATAAACCGGATGATCGCGCAGGGGCGCGTCATCGAGCCGCTCGCCGAGCTTTACAAGGTCGAGGTGCGGGAGCTTGGCGAGGCGCTCGGGCTGCCCGAGGAGATTGTCTGGAGGCACCCGTTTCCCGGGCCCGGGCTC
>JBBIMN010000188.1:0-4747 GCA_037444385.1 Acidobacteriota bacterium
ATTTTGCGGCGCTGCTGAAGCGCGCCAACATACCATTCGACCTCGGGCTGGTAACATCACGACATAACATTCGCTTTGCGCCAGCGCTAACCAACAGCGATCTTTTTGGAGTTGCCACCATTGTAAGGGTTGCTTCGGCGAATGGGGCCCCGGCCTTCTTCATGCCTGGCCATCTCGGCGTCAGCTACGGTGATCTTCCTGAAACGTATCAAGATTCAGGCGCCATGTTTCTGGGCAAAGACGGTTCCATCGAATGGGTGCAGACACCTTCTGCAAACTTGACCCTTGAGCCGACGAACTATCTATGCACCGGGACGCTTGACGCGAGCGGCGGCTTTGCCGGCACACTGAAGGTATCGAAGGGGGGCGCTCCAGGGAAATATTTCCTCTGGTATTATCTTGAACAGCAGTATTCAGAGGTGCACCCTCCGAAGGAAAAACGTGACCGCCCTGATCCAGTCAAAGTCCGGCAAGACTTGGATAAGAGGCTCAAGGAGGAGATGGCTCTGCCCGGAAACCATTGGGCGCTCGTGGAGCCTTCCGTGGCATCCTGTCCTGCAGACCCAGCACTGCCTTACACCTTGCAGGCGAAACTTACTGGCAAGGGATTGGCACAGACGGCTGGTACGCAGTGGATGGTGTACGCTTTTCCCCTGTATAGTGGCTATGCGAACCCATACACAGAAGCGGTGCGGTTCTTTCCCATTTGGGCGGACCAAGCCGGCCATTTTGTGGTGGAGGGGGAAGTGTCACTGCCTGCTGGTTACAAAGTGTTGGAAATCCCAAAGCCGGCCGATGTTAGCGGGCCGTATGGCTGCAAGATAGCGTCAAGCCTCGAATCTACCGAGAAGGATGGGGTGGTCACGCTTCATTCAAAAATCTCCTTCGACATTCCGCAGATCGTAGGCAAGGACGACTATTCCGCGTTTCGCTCATACATGACGGCGCTGGCGCAGGCGATGCAAGAGAGATGCATCATCACTCCTTCGCCAGGCACGGCGAAAAGAGAACTGGAGTAGTCAATGAGCCTCGCCTGCAAGGTGTTCGCATTGGTGCTGGCGACGCCCATTTGCGCAATGGCTTCATTGTTGGAGCCTAGCTGGGCGAGGCACTATGAGGCCGATCCTTCGCCGTCCGGAGCCTACATCGCAAAGAGCGATGCTTACGCCGCGGTCGTTACCGAACGAGCGTTTTCGCTTGATGAATCAGGCCGAATAGTGGAGACGTTTCATCAAGTGCTGGAAAATGTGTCCGGGCGGGAAAAGAGCATAACTCTGTGGATAAGCTACGATGCCAGCCAGGAAGAGCTAAGCGACGTTGGCGTATATATCCACCGCAGCATCACTTGGGACCATGTCAACGTCAAGAAATCGTCCGTGGAGAAGAAATCAAAGCTAGGGGATGCGCTCGCCGTCATAGGCGACGAGGTCGTCAAGCCTGGTCATAGAGTCGTTCTGCAGTATACGCTGACCAGTACTCTCGCGATGAAGCCCGGAATGAGGGTTCCACTATGGGACTATGAAGTGCCTTCTGCCAGGGCGAGGTTCCTGGTGGACGCCGCGAGTTTTGCCAGAGGTTTGAGGAGTGCTCTTATGTTGCCGCCGGGAACGATGATGCCGGCGAACATGCACAAAGAGAGCGATATTGCCTTCGAGGCGGACCAAGTGCCAGCGGGTAAGCGTCTTGGGTGGGGTTACAGCTATACGCCTGAATGGGAGACACGCTTTCCGTGCTTCAGGGTTTACATTCAATCAATGGCGTCTCTTGCGGATTATGACAAGGAATATGAGAAAGAGTGGGAAAAGGTCATATCGGATGATGACAAGAACCTGATCGCCGCCGAAGCGCTCAAAATTACGGGTGTTGCCAAGACATTGCTCGAACGCTCCCGGGCCATCGCGGCATTTGTTCAGGGGACAATTCAATATGATGACAGCAACAGTCAGGGTGCCAACGCGAGCATCCCCTTGCCCGTGAGAGAGACGCTGAGATCAAAGAAGGCGGACTGCAAGGGCAAAGTTCTTTTGGCGCAAGCATTGTTCAAAGCGGTGGGCGTCTCAAGCCGTCCTATTGTGCTCCGTGCCAACTCCGACTACAGCGAGATTCGAGAGCCGGCCGCAGCCGTGAGCTTCAACCATGTGATAATCGCGGTTAATTGGCCCAAAAGCGCGCCGGCTTTGGATGCGCAGTTGAAGGATGGCCCAGCGAAGGGAGACGTCCTTTTCGATCCCACCAGTGAAACAACCGGTTTTGGAGGTCCTCTTCCAGGATTTGAAGGCGTGCAGGGTATGCTAGCTGGCGGCTCCGGTGGCGAACTCTTTACGATCCACACGGTGGTTCCATCGGTTGAGACGTGCCGCATGCGAATTCAATCGGTTGTAACTGGCCAGGGCAGCCTAATGGCGAACATCAAGATTGCTGACAACGGGTGCGCTTACGCCGTATTCAAGGCCATCGCCGGTTATTCACAAGACGACACCAGAAGATCACTCGTCGACATGCTGGCGCCGCACATTGCCTCCATCGCGATAACTGGGTGCTCGGTTACAAGAGCGTGGGAAAGCTCTAGCGGCTTGACGGAGATATCGCTTTCCGTCACGGCTTCGGGGTGCATGCAACAAATGTCCTCCGGACGGTTGCTGAGCAGCCCTAGCGGTATTGCAGCGGCCCTCATAGGCTTACCGAACGGACTTACGCCGGTGACCCCGCCAAGCCAGGATGACAAAATAGTCCTCGCGCCGCCTTGGGATTCCAGGGGGCACGCCGTGGGCCAAGATAGATCTATTGAAGTAGTGATGGAGACGCAAGTCCAAGATGGATATGCTATAGCGGCGCCGCCTTCACGCAGCGATGACAAGCCATGGGCGAAGGTAGACTGGGAGTGGCAACCGTCTTCCGAAACTCCAACAGCCAAATGCGAATTGAAGATGGAGTTCAGGAGAGGGGAGTGGTCTCAGGATGAAAGAAAGGCGCACCTTGGCTTTGTCGATGAGTTGTTCAGTTCTTTGTACGCCCCTTGGGTAGTCAAGGCAAAACAAGGCCAGTAAAAGGGGGAGAACTTAAGCGAACGCGGCGACAGGGCAAGGGCGCCGTACAGCATAAAGCGCAAGGATGACAGCGACGGCGTTTGCGCCGGGCTTTTTCAAATTCTTCCTGTCTTGTGCCCTTGGCCCGTGGTGTCTTGTCCTTGAACCTTTCTCTCCTCACGCCAGCGGGTTGGCGCAGTTGGAGCAGAACTTGGCTCCCGCTGGGTTCTGGGTGCGGCACTTCGGGCACTCCGCCAGAGGCGGGGCGAGCGGCTTCCCGCACGAGTTGCAGAACTTGGCGCCCGCCGGGTTCTGAACGTGGCACGCCGGGCAGGACGGGCCGGGCATAGAGAGCGGCTTGCCGCACGCCTGGCAGAACTTTCCGCCCGCGGGATTGGCTTGGCCACACGCGGCGCAGACGAGCCCGGTGGCGGCGGCGGCGGCGCCCTGCTGCGGCTGCTGCGCCATCGCCTGGCCGATCATTCCGGGAATCATCATTCCCATGCCCGCGCCGACGCCGAGGCCCATGCCAGCGGAGGCGGCGCCGGCGTTGGGGTTCTTGGCCGCCTCCTCCATCGAGCGCGCCGCCTTGTACTGCATGTAGGTCCCCATGTTGCCGACGGCGGCCATGCCGGAGCGCTCGTCAATGGCCTTCTGGACGTCCTCCGGCGGAGTTATCGCGCCGATGAAGAAATCAACCAGTTCGAGGCCGTACTTGGTGAAGTCGGCCCGCACGCGGGCCTTGAGCGCCTCCGAGAGCTCGTCGTACAGGCGCGCCAGGTCGAGGATGCTCTTGAGGTTTTCGCCCAGGACGTCGCTGAGCCTCGCGACGATCGCGTCTTTCATGTATGATTCGACGCCTTCGGTCGTCGTCACGCCCTGGCTTCCGACGAAAGTGTTCATGAAGAGCGTGGGTTCGGCGACCTTGGTCGCGAACTTCCCGAAGGCCCGCAGGCGGACCATCGCGAACTCGGTGTCGCGGAAGAGGATCGGCTCCTTCGTGCCCCACTTCATGTCAGTGAAGACTTTGCGGTTGACGTAATAGATGTCCGCGCGGAAAGGCGACGTGCCGCCGAATGGAAGGTTGATGAGTTTGGTCAGCAGCGGGATGTTGGCGGTGGTCAGCGTGTGGCGACCGGGGCCGAAGACGTCAAGAGCCTTCCCGTCCCTGAAGAAGATCGCCCACTGGCTTTCCTGCACCACCAGCTGCGCGCCGAGCTTCAGCTCTCCGCCCGCCTCGAAACGGTGCACCATCTCTTGACCCGAATCGTCGAACCACTGAATGACTTCGATGGCCATTTAGCTACCCGCCTTTCTTCTCAAGCATGAAGTATGAAGGATGAAGTGTGAAGCGTGGTATCGCTTCTTCTTTCCCTCTTCCTCGAACCCTTCATCCTTATGACCCTCTACCCTTATACCATCAAGGCGCATCGAAGAGGCTCTTCCGCTGCGAGAAGATATCCTCGGCTTCGCCGGCGGCCTTCACGGCGGACGCAACATCACTGCCGGATACTGCCTTCTCGATCTGCTCAACCGCCGCGACGAGAGCAAGGTCTTTGGCGTAGATGGCGTCCAACTGCTCTTCCTTTATCTTCAGTTGGTCGAAGACCCCCGTGTAGCCGTAGGCCGCAAAGCGTATCGAGTCGCCAAGTTGTTGAAGCCGCCTTTCCAAAAGGCCGGCGTCGTTGAGCGCCGCCAGATTGCCGCTGTTGGTAAGGCTG
>JBBIMN010000189.1:0-1080 GCA_037444385.1 Acidobacteriota bacterium
AAAAGGAGGCGCTTAACCTCAGATCAGCAGAAACCTATTTTGGACAGGTGTGAGTCACGATCAACTTTTCGATGCCGCCATCACCGCCCCCCACGTCACCGTTCAGCCCCGCTGGCAACCGGTGAAAAGGAAGTTTCGAGCGGACAAGGCGGGCGAACGGCTGGCATTCCCGAATTCCATATAGCCGCCGGCGTTTGTTCGGGGCGCGTACACGGCATCATCTGGGCCGCTTCTCAAAATTCCAGAGGCGCCTCCCGTATCTTTCGCCCGGCCAGTTCCTCCCGCTCCTTCACGAGCGAAAGCAGCGCCGCGGCGAGGGCCACGAAGATCATGGTGAAGTAGACCTTGTCGAAGCTCACCATCATCTCATGATGGCGAAGCTCGCGGGTCATGGGCTCCGCCTCCGAGGCGACTTTTTCCATCAGGCTGTGCAGCTCGTGGCTGTAAATCATCTGGGCGAAGGCCACTCCGCACATCATGCCAAGGCTTCGCATCATGTTGAGCAGGCCCCCCGCGACGCTGAGGTCCGATTCAGGGGCCGCGCACATGACCGAGCGGTTGTTGGGCGGCGTGAAGAGGCCCAGGCTGACGCCAAGCAACGCCAGCCGCCACACAAGATCAAACACGCCCGAATCGTGGTGAAGCGTACTGAGCGCGAAGAGACTCGCGGCGGTGAGTAGCATTCCTCCCACGGTAAACACCCGCACTCCGAACTTGTCCGAGAGGTACCCGCTGAAAAGCGCCACCACCGCCAGCGCCATGGGCACGGGGGTCAAGAGCAATCCCGCCCGCTCCGGGTCCAGCTTGAGGATTTTTTCCAGGTAGAACGGCAAGAGAAACATCGGGGCGAAAAGGGCGATGTAGGAGAACATTCCCGATATGTTGCCTATGGTGAAGTTGCGTTCCTTGAAAAGGCTCAACTTGATGAAGGGTTCCGTGGTCCGTCGTTCGATGAAGTAAAAGCCGAGAAGGCACGCCACGGCCAGCGCCAGGAGCAGCGCTTTGTGGTGGGAGAACCAGTTGTCGGCGGTGATTTGCGTCAGAACCATCATGAATGAGGCAAGGGAAATGGAAAACACG
>JBBIMN010000189.1:1110-4746 GCA_037444385.1 Acidobacteriota bacterium
AGAGGTGTTCCTTTCTAGGCGCAGGGGGGGGCAAAACGAGCCACGCCACGAGCGTTCCTACAAGCCCGATGGGCACGTTGACGTAGAAGATGGCCTGGCAGGAGAAGTACTTGACCAGGATTCCGCCTATGAATGGCCCAAAGGACATCGCGGTAGCCTGCACCGCGCCTTGTATGCCGATGGCGCGTCCACGCTCGCGTTCGGGGAATATCTGAGTGATGAGGGCTAAGCTGTTGGACTGAAGAAGGGCGGCGCCCATGGCCTGGACCACTCGCCATAAGACAAGCCCGGCTATGCCGTGGGCCGCCCCGCAGAAGTACGAGCCAATAGTGAAGAGGACGAACCCAGCGTTGTAGAGCGGCTTGCGGCCCAGCATGTCGGCAAGGCGCCCCATGGCTGGAAGGAGCAGGGTGAGGGTCAGGAGGTAGGAGAGGGAGACCCACTCCACCACGCCCATCCGGGAGTGGTAACTAAGGTTGATGGCCGGGAGGGCGATGTTGACGATGCTGGCGTCCAGCGCCGACATGAAGGCGCCGATGAGCACGGTTCCCAGCACGTACCAGCGATAGTTCTCGCTCCGCGAGAAAGACGTCAGCGGCGTTTCCATGCCCACCCCCCTGCTGCGCGCCTGCCCTGGACGCAAAAAGCGTTTTTCTCTTTGGACGGGCGAGCTCGTCCCCCGCCAATTATTACCTGTCCAATACTTGGACCAGTTCGTCCGTTACAAGCCGCTCTACCCCGGGCGTCTCCTGCGCTATGTTCTCAGCCGTTTGCCACTGTTTGTGGTTTCGTACTTTGCCCCTTAGTGTGACAACGCCATCCCGTGCCACAACATCCAAGACGAGAGTTGCCGTTTCCGGGTGCATCAGGAAGGCGGCGCGCACCCGGCACGAGAGAGCGAGGTCATTGATGGCAGATTGCGAGTCTGGCGTTGGACGGAAAGACTCATCGTTGGCCATGGTGGCGACTATCCGGCAGCTCTCCTCAATAGTCACTCTTTGCAGGTTAAGAACAACGTCGTACAAAGCTGGATCGCTCCAGTCTACGCCGTAAAGAAATCGCGTCCACCGTGCCCTCTCGTGGTCTTTTTTCTCTACATAGACGAGAGCTTTGTCGCGGCTTATGCCCGACTCTTGTTGAACCACGCGCAGCCGGTATTCGAGCGGCGCGATTATCCGGACCCGCAACACGTGGCTAACGCCGTGAAGAAGGAGATGGCCGGCATTGCCCAGGTATATTAGGCCGTCCTGTCTGGCCTGTTCCGCAAGACAGGCCTGGAAAAGCGTCATATAGTGCCGCTTTTCCTCCGTGAAGTGGTCCCAAAAACCAGGAGGCCGCTCTATGGCATCGCGAAGTTTTTCTTCGGATGTCCCACAGACGGAAGCGCTGCCGATTATGGCCTCTCGGTCGGTAAAACGATATCCCAGGCAGCGGACAAGGCATTGAGATAGCGCCTTCCCCCCTGACAGCGTTCCCATCGAAATCGTGATAATGGCCATGCTCACCCCTTCCCCGAAGGCATGGTGGGCCTTCCCCGCTTCAAAATAAAGCAAGTGGAGTGCCAGAAGTCCGGGATTTTGCATGAAACCCTTGATGGAAGAACCTTTGCGGTCACGAAAATCGAAGAACCTAAGCGCTGGAAGAGAGCAGTTGGTGCGCCTAAATGGCATTGGCAGGTTCAAATTGGCACGGTAAAGCTACCAGAGAAATAGCTGGCTGGCCACACCCCCGGGCGCTTTTCTCATCAGGCCTGGCCTTTTTGGCGGAGCTGGAGAAAATTAGAGATGACCATGTTGGCCTGGTTGAGTTTGAGTATGCGTTGGTTGCGTTTCTGGAGGGCCACCGTGTCGGTCTGGTCCGGGACGATGGAGCGCTGCTCCTTGGCGAGCTTGTCCAGCTCGAACTGAAGCGTTCGCAGCTCTTCCACCGCCAGGCGCTTAAGGGTTGCCGGTGAGGGCAGAAGGTATCCTTCCATCAGCGAGTTTGCCATGGCATAGGCCGAACCACCCATATAAGCCATATCAATCCTCCCTCCTTACCGTGCGGGAAGCCGCCAAAAGCTCTCTCGCCTCCCAGAAAAATTGTCGCACACTTTCCTGCTTGTAGTCAGGGTAGGTCCACGGATGCGGTTGGAAGGCGCCGTTCCGGGCGGAAAGAGTTACCTCCGCGTATATTCCGTCCCGCAGATAAATGCGGTGGCTGAAATCCTTTGTCGTCGCGAGCACAACCTTCGCCAGGGTCAGGTAACCAGGGTCAAGATTGATTTTTCTCCCGCCGGGCTGGACGGAGAACCTTGCTTCGAGAGCGTTAGTCTTGAGCTTAATGTCCGCAAGGATGGAAGGGTCCGCTGGATTGGCGAACAGCCGAATCGTCTTCACGAGGCTCCCGCCCATTTCCTCTTTATAGTAATCGGTGAAAGCAAACGGGAACGGCGTTATCTCACGGGCGGCCGGCCCCAGGAAAGCCCCAAGCTCCGTCCGGGCCGATTCCACGGCGGCTTGCTCCCCATAGGTCATGGCACAGAAGAAGATCGCTCCTGCCGCCGTGGTAGCTTGTCCCAAGAGGCCTTCCTTGCGGAAATGGCATTACATCTCGTAGCGCCCCAGTTCCTCCGGCGTAAGCCCTTCCAGCCATTTCTGGACCTGTTCCTCCGCGCTGGTGAGATTTTCCGTCTGGGTGGCGCGATCGAAAATGTCCTCGCTTACAAAAATGGGAGCGCCGGTCCTTACCGCCAACGCGATCGCATCCGACGGGCGCGCGTCAACAAAAGTTTCACTGCCATTGACACCGAGAACGATCTGGGCAAAGTAGGTGTTTTCCTGCAGGTCGCAGATGAGGATTCTGCTTACCTGCGCGCCCAGTTTTTCAAGCATGCCCCGAATCAGGTCATGGGTCATTGGCCTCGGGACTTCAACTCCCTCGAGGCGCAAGGCGATGGCGTTGGCTTCCGGCGCCCCTATCCATATGGGCAGAAAACGGCTGCCTTCCTCCTGCCTGAGCACCAGGATCGGTCGTTCGGTTATAGGATCGAGAAAGAGGCCCTGCACTCGTACTTGAAGGTACACCTGCACCTCCCGTCTCAATATAGGGACCGAAGGGGGCCAGAGTCAAGTCAAAGCTGACTGGCGGCATGGGAAGACAAACTGAGAGAAGGGAGGACCCGTGGGCGTGGCTTTCTTCCCGCGCTCTTCCCCCTACACCCTCCACCCTGCACGCTCCACCGCTTATGGCACCAAAAACAGCCTGTCAAGCAGCAGGCGCGGATTGACGTTGCGTTCAAGATGAGCAGGCGCCTCGGCAAGGCGCTCCACGACGCGGGCAAGCGACCGCTCGTTTCGGGCCTGGGCCGCTTTGAGAATCGCCTGGGGCTGTTTTTCGCCCGGCGCGGCAAGGGCGCGCCGGGATTGGGCGGCGAGACGAAGCGCCTCGGCAATTATCGGGCGCGGCGGCTCCTTGGCCAGATCTTCCAGGATCGGAGCCAGCTCGGGGTAGCGCTCGGCCTTGAGACCGAATTCCAACAGCGCCAACAGTTGAGTCCTGAGCTTCGCCGTGTCCCTCCAGCTTCCAGAGAGGATGACGCCAGGGGTCCCAGCCGATGACAATACCGCCACCTCCGCCTCGGCTTCTTTGAGCCCG
>JBBIMN010000190.1:0-4715 GCA_037444385.1 Acidobacteriota bacterium
CCCAAAGAAGGGGGAGGTAGGTTATGCCGTCGAGAAATATCCCGGCTATGATGATTTTCCCCTGCCCGGCCCGCCGGTTGAGCCAGATGGTGATTGGAAGCCCGGCGAAGACGCCCATGGCCAGAAGCGCCTCCATCATCGCGTAGCTTTGGCCGGAGCCGTGAAGAACGTTTTTGACAAGAAGAGGCGTGCCTACGATCGCCGGGCCCATGATAAAGAGGTTGTCCGCCGCCGTAATCACTAATAGCCATCTCAAGCGCACGTCGTCCCACGACGTTTTCAGCCCCGCAAACAGGGCCGCCGCGCCGGGCCGCGCTTGGCGGTGCTCGGTCGCCGGAGATTTCTTCAGCCTGAGTAGAAAAAAAACGGAAATGAGGAACAGTGCTCCCACGGCTGCGAAAAGATCGGTCGCCGGGACCCACTTGAGAAAGGCCGCGCAGAGCGCCGGGCCGAAGAGCCATCCGACGGGAACGCTGGTCTGGATGAGGGAATTCGCTTTGACAAGTTCTGCCTCCGCGGCCAAGGAAGGGATATAAGCGTCCCTGGCTGGATTGAAGAAGGCCGATGCAGTGAAGAGGCCGAATCCCGCGGTGGCAAGTATCCAGGGGTTTGCCAGCCCCGCCCATCCGGCCAGTGGCAGAATGAGACAAAGGCAGGCGCGGACTCCGTCCGAAGCTATCATGAGGCCTCTTCGAGGCAGCCTGTCGGCCACAACTCCTCCAACCATTCCGAAGAGGAGAATCGGCAGATAGTTCAGCATCGCGACGAGGCCGATCACGAGTTTGGAGTCAGTTCTCTCCAGGACGGCCCAAAGCAGGAGCACCGAAAAGGCCGCGTCGCCCATTTGCGAAGCCATTTGAGCCCAGAGAAGAGTCATGATGCCGCGCGGCATGCGTGCGGAACCTCCGGGCATATTCATCTTGGAAAGACCAGGTTCAAGGCTCCGGGCAGAGCTCTCAAGGCGCAAGGCGTTTTACTCATGTCGTCCCCATCCGCCTGAACCGGGAAGGGCTCGTTCGAGCTGATCCTGAAGGAGTCAACATCGGCCCAGAAGACGCCGGGGCTTTCTTCGATTCCTTTGCCCAGAAGGCGCGATGCCAACATGGGCAAGCGCGCCACGAGGGGCGGAGCCAGAGCGATCACGCGGATTGTAGGCGCTTCGAGGCCGGCACCCCGGCTGAGGTGAAACGCCCCGATGCCGTAATGGCGGGCGTTCAAGGCGAAAACCTGCTGCGCATCGAGCCTCTTTCCCGAAGGCATCTCGACTTGAAAGAGGGGAACCTGCCGTTCCAGGAGCCCCATCATTCCGGCGTGTATATAGGCCCACGAGCCAGTCTGGCGCTTCATCTTCAGGTCCACCGATTTCACGGCAAGCGAATCAATCCCAGCCGAGGCGCAGAAGGTGAAGACGCCGCCTCCCTCCACTTCTCCAAGCGTCACCGGCCTCGATTTTCCACCTCCTGCTATGACGGCACATTCCAGAGGCCGCATGGAAGGCAACCCCATCTCCCTCGATAGCACGTTGGCCGTTCCCATGGGGATGATGGCCAGCGGGACGGCGGAACCCTTGAGGCCCTGCGCCGCCTCACGAACGCTGCCGTCTCCTCCGCAGATGATGACACGCTCGAATCCTTCGGCTTCGGCGGAAGCCGCCAGGCGGGATATATCCCCCGGCGCCTCGGAGGCCGCCGCTTCAACACCGAACCCTCCCCATTTCACTCGCTGCCGGAGAATGGCCAGCGCCGCCGGATCAGGCGCGTGGCGCGCTTCCGGATTGTAAAGCAGGAGCGCCCGCGCGCTCACGGGCGCCTCCGCCCGAACGCGAATGTTGAATGTTGAATTATAAATAATGAATTGAATGAACCGCCGGCCGGCGACAATAGAGGCTTTACGAAAATGTTGAATTCCAGATGTTGAATCTTGAATCGAGGGAATGCCAGGAATGGCGCGCGTTCAACCGAACCGCTCATCTCCCACCCGCCATCAATCACCGGTCATCTTGCATCCGTCCTAATCCTCTTCCCCGTGAATTCTTAGTATGGAGAGGAAGGCTTCCTGGGGAATAGCGACGTCGCCGACCTGCTTCATGCGCTTCTTCCCCTCTTTCTGCTTTTCGAGGAGCTTGCGCTTGCGCGTTATGTCGCCGCCGTAACATTTGGCCAGGACGTCCTTGCGCAGTGCTTTGACGACGGTGCGGGCGATGATCTTCGAGCCTATCGCGGCCTGAATGATCACTTCAAACAACTGCCTCGGGATGACCGCTTTCATGCGCGACGCCAGAAGGCGCCCGCGCGGCTCCGCCTCTTCCCTGTGGACGATGAAGGAGAGCGCGTCCACCGGCTTTCCGTTGACGAGGATGTCGAGCTTGGCCAGATCGCCGGGCCGGTAATCCTCGATGTGGTAGTCCATGGAGGCGTAGCCGCGCGAGAGCGATTTGAGCCTGTCGTAGAAGTCAACGACGATCTCCGAAAGCGGCATCTCGTAGCGCAGGAGCACCGTCTCCTTGCTGGCGTAGTGAAAATCCCGTTGCGCTCCCCGCCTCTGCTCGAAGAGCCGGAGGATGTTTCCGACATATTCGCCGCGCGTCAGCACCGTCACGGTCGCGTAGGGCTCCCGTATCTCGGAGATCTCCTGGGGAGGAGGAAGCTGGCTGGGATTGGAGAGATCCACAAGCCCGCCCTTGAGCGTCTGCACTTGGTAGCGCACGTTCGGCGCCGTGGTGATCAGGTCCAGGTTGAATTCGCGCTCAAGCCGCTCCTGGATGATCTCCATGTGCAGAAGGCCCAGGAACCCAGTGCGGAAGCCGAAGCCAAGCGCCTCGCTCGTCTCCGGCTCGAAGATGAATGAGGAATCGTTCAGCCGCAGCTTCTCCATCGCCTCCCTTAGATTGGGGTAGTCGTTCGGGTCAACGGGATAGAGGCCGGCGAAGACCATCGGCTTGGACTGGCGGAATCCCGGAAAGGGCTGCAAAGCTGGACGCGCCGCGAGAGTCAGCGTGTCGCCGATTGAAACCTCGGCGACCTCTTTTATGCCGGCGATCACGAAGCCGACCTCTCCCGCTTCGAGGCTGTCAACCGAAACGGGCTTCGGCGTGAACCTTCCCATGTTCTCGATGTCGTGGTCGCGGCCCGTGGCCATCATGCGGACCTTGTCCTTCACCTTTAGCTTCCCGTCAATGACGCGCACGAGCATGACGACGCCGCGGTAGGAGTCGTACCACGAATCGAAGATCATGGCCTTGAGGGGCGCCTCGCGGTCGCCCTTGGGGGCCGGGAGCCGTTCCACGACGGCCTCCAGGATCTCCTGGATGCCCACGCGCTCCTTCGCCGAGGCGAAGATCGCCCCGGAGGCGTCGAGGCCGATGACCTCCTCGATCTCGTGGACCACGTGCTCGGGCTGGGCCGACGGGAGGTCGATCTTGTTGATGACGGGGATGATCTCCAGGTTTTCGTCCACGGCCAAGTAGGCGTTGGCGAGGGTCTGGGCCTCCACGCCCTGGCTGGCATCCACCACGAGGAGGGCGCCGTCGCAGGAGGCGAGGGCGCGGGAGACCTCGTAGTTGAAATCCACGTGGCCGGGGGTGTCGATGAGATTGAAGAGGTATTCGTGGCCGTCCTTGGCGCTGTACTTCAGGCTCACGGCGTGGGCCTTGATGGTGATGCCGCGCTCCCGCTCCAGGTCCATGCCATCCAGGAACTGGGCCATCATCTCCCGGTCCGAGACGGCGTGGGTGGCCTCGAGTATCCGGTCAGACAGCGTCGTCTTGCCGTGGTCGATGTGCGCGATGATGGAGAAGTTCCGGATCCGCGATAGTTCCATCGTTTCGTCAGCCTTAAAAAATGGGGTTCACCGCCGAAATGCTTCAGGACGAAGTGGTTCGCCAAAAGGCCGCTCTTCCCTTGGCCCCTGGGGCTCGGGGAGCTATTTCACCGCCAGGGCGACGCAGTCGATCTCCACGGCCACGTCCTTAGGCAGACGGGCGACCTGCACCGTGGCGCGGGCCGGCGGGTCCACCTTGAAGTACTCGCCGTAGGCGGCGTTCATCTCGGCGAAGTCGTTCATGTCCCGCAGAAAGACCGTGGTCTTCACCACCTGCGCCAGGGAAGACCCCGCCGCCGCGAGGACGGCCTGGAGGTTCTCCATGACCCTCCGGGTCTGGTCCGCCACGCCGCCCTGGACGAGTTCCATGGTGGCCGGGTCGAGGGGGATCTGGCCCGAGCAGTAGACGAGGCCTCCCGCCTTGACGGCCTGCGAGTAAGGCCCGATGGCCTTGGGCGCGTTGTCGGTGTGGATGATCTGCTTGCTCATGGATGCCTCCGATGCTGGTTAGGAAGATAGGAAGTTAGGGAGTTAGGAAGGGAGGAAGTTACGAAAATAAAGACGACAAACCGCCAACTTCGCCCGCCTTTCCTCACTTCCTTTCTTACTCACTTCCTCACTTTTCCCTTATTCACTTACTCACTGTTCCGGCGCCTACGGCACCGACATGCGTGTGAAGGGACCCTTGATGGAGGGCTTGGCGCCCTTGCCAAAGTCGAGGAGGGTCACCTCCTCCATGCCGCTCTTGAGCTTCACGAGGCCGAAGGGCGTCACGCTCTCGTTGAGCCAGATCTCGGCCGTCTGGTCCGGGCCCGTGATCCTGATGTGGCGGCACTTCAGCTTCTTTTCGCCCGCGGTCACCGTCTCGTCGGCCAGGGGTTCCAGCTTACCTACCC
>JBBIMN010000191.1:0-4654 GCA_037444385.1 Acidobacteriota bacterium
CATCATGAAGGGCTATTACAAGAAGCCGGAGGCGACCGCCGAGGTCTTCACCAGGGATGGATGGTTCATGACCGGCGACATAGCCACGGTTGACGCCGAGGGCTATTACTACATCACGGACAGGAAGAAGGAGATTCTTGTCACGGCGGGCGGCAAGAACGTGGCCCCTCAGCCCATCGAGAACCTTTTGAAGACGAACAAGTACGTGTCGCAGGTAGTGCTCATAGGCGACCGCCGCCCTTACATCACGGCCCTCATCGTTCCGAACTGGGATAACCTTAAAGATTACGCGAAGTCCAGGGGATTGCACTTAACGGACCAGTCGCAGTTCTGTGGCCACCCGCAGATCATGCACCTTTACGGCAACGTTCTGGCGCGGACCAACTCGCACGCCGACGCTCAAGGTCAAGCGCCGAGTCATAGCGGAACGCTACGGCAAGGTCATAGACTCCATGTACGCGGATGGGAGCTATGAAGCGGCTTGCGCCGGCCAATGACGGCGCTGGAGCCGGCAGCACTCCGGTTTTTCGAGGTGATCTGCCAGGCATAGGCGCCGCGCGCAAACGCAGTCTGGCCGGGGCGGGGCTCGGTTCCGTTGAGGATCTCTTCTGGTGGTTGCCGATCAGGTACGAGGACCGGCGGTCTTCGGTCCCGCTTCGAACGCTCAGGGAGGGGCAGACCGCCCTCGTAAAGGTGAAAATTCTTGGCGCGCGAACTCGCCGGGCGCGCAGACGAGGCATGAGCTTAACCGAGGCTCTTGTCAGCGACCAGACCGGCAACCTGCACGTCGTCTGGTTCAACCAGCCCTGGATGGAGCGGGCGCTTGTCCAAGGAAGCGAGGTCTACCTTTTCGGAAAAACCAGCTTTTTTTCGACGCGCGCGGGCCTCAGGCTTCAAATGGACAACCCATCTTTGGAGCGGGCAGAGGGCAAGGACAGGCTGAGCCTGGATAGAGTGGTGCCAGTCTACAGAAGGGCGGGAGACCTTACCAGCAAGACTTTTCGGTCGCTTATCCACAGGCTCAT
Organism: Acidobacteriota bacterium; assembly: GCA_037444385.1. Taxonomy (GTDB): domain Bacteria; phylum Acidobacteriota; class UBA4820; order UBA4820; family DSQY01; genus JAEMPZ01. The sequence continues at coordinate 1,026 of JBBIMN010000191.1, forward strand.
CGAGGAGCGGCCGCCATTGGACAACCTTCCTGCGGCAATGAAAGAGGCGGAAGGGCTCCTCGAACTTGCTGAAGCCTTCAAGCAAATTCATTTTCCAGCGGAACCGCCAGGTTCTCCATCAAACGGAGGCTTGGAGCAGGCGCGCCGCCGTCTTGTGATGGAGGAGCTTCTTGCGGTGCAGTGCGTTCTTGCCGAGGGGCGGCGCGAACGCTCCTTGGCCGAAGGCGTTGTCATTCCGGCAAACCAGGAGGCCGGACGGCTCCTGAGAAGAATCCTCCCCTTTCATTTAACAGCCGCGCAGAGACGCGCTTTCAAGGAAATCGCGGACGACCTGGCGTCAAGCCACCCTATGTACAGGCTCTTGCAGGGCGACGTTGGAAGCGGCAAAACGATCGTCGCGTTTCTCGCGATGGCGTGGTCGGCCCACAGCGGCTTTCAAGCGGCTTTTATGGCCCCAACGGAAATACTTGCGAGGCAGCAGGCGCAACGGCTTGCCGAGAGGGTGGCGCCGGAGGGATTGGAAATCGGCCTCCTTACCGCTTCGGTCTCTTCTTCGGCGAAAAGGGAAGTGCTTCACAAACTGGCTTCCGGCGGGCTGAAGCTCGTTGTAGGCACCCACAGCCTGTTTCAGGAAAAGGTTCTGTTCAAGAACCTGGGGCTCGTGATAATTGACGAGCAGCACAGATTCGGCGTGGAGCAGCGCGCCCGAATGGTGGCGAAGGGCCAGTCGCCCAACGTGCTCGTGATGACGGCGACCCCAATTCCCCGGAGCCTGGCACTGACCCTCTACGGCGACCTGGACCTTTCGGTGCTCGATGAAAAACCGCCGGGAAGGGTCAAGGTTATTACCCGCGTGAGGGATGACGCCTCCCGCCATAAAGTTGAAGCATTCTGCCGCCGCGAAATGGACAACGGAAGGCAGGTTTTTTTTGTCTTTCCGATGGTTGAGGAATCCGAGGAAAACGACCTGCAGGCAGCCATTCAAGCTTACGAACGGCTTGCCTCGGGCCCATTCAATGGCTATCCCGCGGTGCTGCTTCACGGGAGAATGAACGGGGCGGCGAAGGAAAAGTCGGTCGCGGATGTGCGCGAAGGGCGAGCCCGCCTTCTGGTAGCGACGACGGTAGTGGAAGTGGGGATTGACCTCCCAGAAGCGTCCGTCATGGTGATTGAGCACGCGGAGCGTTTCGGCTTGGCGCAACTTCACCAGCTAAGAGGCCGCATTGGCAGGTCCGGACAGCAGGGCTACTGCATCCTGATGCACACCGCCGGCGCTTCGCCTCTGGCGCTTGACCGGCTGGGCATGCTGGAAAAGAGCGACGACGGCTTCGAAATCGCCGAAGCCGACCTGCTGTTCAGGGGCGCCGGTGACCCGGGTGGGCTGCGGCAGTGGGGCGCGGGCGGGTTCAGAGTCGCAAATCCGATCAGAGATATTGCCCTGCTCGAGACGGCTAGAAAATGGGCCAAGGCTATCTTAAAAGGAGATATCGAGTGGAAAGAGGAGGAGAGAGAACGTTTCGCAAAGTGGCTGCGCTCGTGGAGCGAGCGGCTGGGGTCCTTGGGGCCGATAGGCTGAGATGGCCTATCGCCCTGGCTCTTGCGGTAGCCTGCTGGGCCGCGTCTCTCCCGCCCAATGGAACCGGCATTCTAGCCGTCTTCGCCTTCGTGGCGCCTCTGGCGGTTCTACCGGAGGTGCCTTTGCGAAAACTTTTATGGCAAGGGTGGCTGGGCGGCGCGGCCTGGGAGGCCGTGACTCTGTGGTGGCTTGCGCCCACGATCGTCCGCTATGGCGGCATCGGTTCGGTGACAGCCGCGCTCTTAGTGGCGGCCCTGTGCCTGATTCTCGGCCTTTACATGGCCGGCTTTTGGTGGACGGTATGGATATTAGCCAGACGTTTGGGCAACGGGGCTCTCGTCCTCGCGCCATTTGCATGGGTCCTTTGGGAGTGGCTTCGCGGCTGGCTATTTGGCGGGATGCCTTGGTGGGGGCCTGGTTACGCTCTCAGCCTCTATCCATCATTATTGCAGGACGCAAGCTGGCTGGGAGTCCTGGGCCTCTCATTACTAGCGGTATTGCTTTCGGCCGCAGTTGCGCTTTGGCTCAGAAAGCGGCGAAGCGTGGAGGCCGTCGTAATGCTTCCTCTGGTTCTCGTCCTGTTTGCCGGTGCGTATTTGTGGGGACGGGGCCGTCTGGAGCGCCCAGGTGAACGCGATCTTCTCTTTCGGGTTGGTTACCTTCAGCCCAATGTTCCCCAGGACGAGAAATGGGACCGCACCTTCGCCAATGCCATTGAGAAGAGGCTCAAGGCGTTGTCGGAACCGTTCAAGAACTACGGCCTTAAGCTTTTGGTGTGGCCGGAATCCTGTACGCCGCTTGAATGGGACGCCGATCAGACTTATAAGGATCAGGTCCGTAAGATAGCCGCCGATGTAAAGGCACCAATCCTTCTTGGAAGCGTTCTTGGAACAAGCGAGGGTTACCAAAATGGCGCAGTAGTAGTCAACCCGGATGGAACTGAAGGCGGGCGCTATGCCAAAACGCACCTTGTTCCGTTTGGCGAATACGTGCCGTTTCGCGGAATGCTCTCGTTCGCGAGGCCGCTTGTGGAGGCGGTAGGGGACTTTGCCCCCGGCAAGACATTAAAACCGCTTGAAATCAGCGGCGCGAAGGTTGGAGTGACCATATGCTTCGAAGGCATTTTCCCGCGCTTGGTTCGCAAGGAGGTCAACCAGGGCGCGCAGCTTCTGGTGAACATTACAAACGATGCTTGGTACGCGGGCACTCCAGGCCCGATGGAACACTTCTTGATTCAGCGGGTTCGCGCGGTCGAGTTGGACCGCTGCCTTGTGAGAAGCGCCAACGGTGGGATCAGCGGCCTTGTGAACAACGAGGGCAGGTTGGAGATGGAAACGACTCCCGGAGAGGCCGCTTCGTTCTGGGGCGAGGCCCGGCTTAGAAACACTAGGACTCCATACGCACGGGTAGGAGACTGGTGGCTCTTGTTGCCACTGGCCGCGATTTTGTGGTCGTTTTTTGTTCCCATGGGGCGAAGGAGCGCCATGGGTGCAGGCCTCAGAGCGGAAAGGTGACGCGGAGAATCTAGTGGATAACCATTCGACACATCCCAGAAGACGCCGCATCATCAAGGCAGCCGCTGCTGTTTTAATTGTTTGGGTGGTATCAAAGTGGGGGAGCGCTTGGGTATTAAACCGCTATATCGGTTGGCATTTCGGGCGCCAAGCCGCGACGTTTAGCGTCAACCCTTTTACTTTGTGCGCCTGGTCAAACGAAGGCGTAGCAACGTTCCAGGGAGAGAGCGTTTACTGGAAGCGGGTGGCTTTTCGCCTATTGGGCGGCAATCTTTCGATTGAGTCTGCCAGTCTGGGGGCAAAAGAGCACGCTGCGGCTACTATTGAAGGGGTGACGGTCTCCAGGCTCTTTGGTATTCCCATCGTAAAGATAAACAGGTTAATTGTTGACCCTCTGAGCCCGGCCTGGAAGAGTATTTTTGCGGCCCCAAAAGGGATAAAGACGAAGCAAACCGCTCTGCCCCAATTGTCCCTTTGGATAAAGAGGGTGGAAGCGCAAACGCCGATGGGCCTGGCGGCAGGGAGCCTCTTCGTCGGCA
>JBBIMN010000192.1:0-4622 GCA_037444385.1 Acidobacteriota bacterium
CGCGCCTTTTCGAGCAAAGAGTATAACCTACGCGGTTTTAGGGGTCAAACGGACGGGGCATTGGAAGACGGCGGAATAATTTGGTTGCAGGCGAAGCGCGGCGGTGGACGGCGAAGCAAATTGAAGAAGTAATCAATACGCGTGCTCTAGCAGGCTGTTGCAAAATCCCGTAGGCCGCGATTTTCTCGTCAGCCTGCCAGGGTTCTTATAAGATTCTCGGCGCTGTCTCTTCGGGGCGCGTTGGTGGCTAGTTCCAAAAAGCGTTGCAGCTGCTTAATCGCAAGCCCGGTGCTTTTCAGATTCTGCGAAGCATCCCCAGGTTGCAACGCTCTTCGCAAGAGAAGTCTCGGAATCACACCATTTTCCATATTTGTTGCTGTTGCGGGAGCGGGGTTGCCGGCTCAAGGTGCCGCCTCCCCGCTACGCCACGCCTTCTTGGTTCGCTACGCCGTTGTCCATGTATGTACGAATATGGAAATGATATAGGGAGCCGCTCTTCTTGGGCCCAAAAGAGGACAAGCGTTTTGGGGCCCTGGTCCTGAAGGCGCGCCAGGAGGCCACGGCTCATTGAGGAAGCGGATGGCGAGGGGAACGGAGTAACGGAGTAACGGAGAAGAGAAATGCCACCTGCTCCGCTACTCCGGTGCTCTTACATCCTCATTCGCCTTTCTTCGCGCCGCGGCGCTCCCTTGCGAACTGCCTGATCCTCTCCAGGTATTCCCTGGCATGGTCGCGGCCGCCTAGGCCAAAGGCCAGCGCCAGCCCCAAACCAACGGTGCCCAAAAGGATCGTGAAAGCGTTGGTGACGATATTGTGGGCCACGTTGAGCTGGTCGAAGGCCATGAAGAAGGCGAAGACGATTATGGCGTAGCGGAGCATGAGGCTCACCATGTCCGCTTCAAAAGTGCGTTCGTCCGGGAAGCCCGCGCGCACGAGCTGTTCCACGACCCTGGCGAGGTAGAAGCCAAGCCCCAAAAGCACGAAGGCGACAAGCACGTTGGGCACGTAGAGAACGAGCTTGTTCACCGCCCCAGCGAGAAGGTCAAGGTGCATTATCTCGAAACCTTCCATCGCGAAGAGAAGCACGACCACCGCGGCGATTATGTTGCCCGCCACCTTCGAGAGCGAGAAGGAGCCATTGCCGTTCTCCTGCTTCTGTTCAAGCTTCTCAAGGCCCACGCGGCCGAGGATGACGTCAAACCCCACGTCCTTCAGCGCCTTCGCGGCCACGTCGCCCAAGAAGCGCCCGATTATAAGGCCCAGCACCAGAAGCACGAAGGCCGTTATGACTGAGGGCAACGCCGCCGCAACCTTGTTCATCATCGTTCCGAAAACGCCGGTGATGACGGCGATGTTTAGTATCTCGAACGTAGCGCCCAAAACCGGCACCATCAGGATAATGAAAACGAGCGCTCCGACGATCCGCGAAAGGTCGAGCGATTTGAGCACCGTATCGTAGGGAAGCTCGTCCATGTACCGGTTCAGCCCCGCCGCCTGAGCGAAGTTGGTGACGAGCTTCTCGCACAGCCGGGCCAAGAAGTACCCGATCACGAGAACGAACGCGGCGCTCAAAATGTTGGGAACGTAGTTCAGGGCCTTCGTGAACATCGCTTTCAGGGGATCAACCAGGGCGTTGAGCTGCAAAGCCTCGAAGAAGGGCAAGAGCGCGAAGACCATTATCAGGTAGAAGAAGAAATTGCCGGCGCTTTCGGGCATCGTCGTCGCCGCCTTGCCAGTTTTTTCCTCTTCGCGCATGAGCTTCCCCAGCTTTTCGCCGAGGGGCGCCTTCTTGAATAAAGTTGTTACCGAGAGGCGAACTACGGCGGCGACTATCCAGGCGAAAGCCAGGATCAAAATTGCCTTGAAGATGCGCGGCAGGGCGCTTGCCATCTGCGTCAGCACGTTTTGCAGGACGCCCGTCACGACCATGTCGCCAAGCATCTCGAGGGCCAGTAGGATGACCAGAAGCATGAGCAGGATCAGGACGATCTTCTCTAGGATGAACGCCAACTGCTTCTTCGGCGCTCCGTCCCTGTCGAAGAGATTGTCCAGACCCAGAAGCCGCGCGGCTTTGCGGTCCAGGTCCGAACTTGCCACCAACTGCTTGGCGATCTTGGAGATGATCTTGGATATGAAATAGCCCAGCACCAGGATCAACAGGGCCAGGAAGGCCCTGACCATCCATGTCGCGCCTGTTCCCATAAAGTTGCCTACCGCCTGAGCGAATGATTCCATGGGCCTCCTCCTTTTCTCGGGGTGTGCCCTTAGTCAGCCACCACAGTGGTATTATAGGAATCTTGAGAGGAGGGATGCAAGCTTGGACAGGCGCCGGTTTCTTCAAGCGGTTCTCTCGGTTCTGCTGGCGCTCTTCCTCTTGCTCCTCGTGATCAAGTTCCGCCCGCGAACCGCCACGGTTAAGCCGATCGCGCGCCCCGCCATCACGGTTGAAAATGGCGGCAGCCTGACCGCTTCGGGATTCCGCTATGTTCAAGAGAGCGCGGGCGCCGTCGCATTCGTCGTGACGGCGGACAAAGTAACGGAGAATCCCGGCGAAGCCAAGCTGCTTTCAAACGCGCGAGTGGTTTTCCCGGCGCCGGGAGGCGACTCGGTGGCCTCCGGCAACAAGGGGCTCTTCGACGCATCGAGCCACACGTTGCGCCTCTGGGACGATGCGAAGCTGGTTCGCCCGGATGGATGGACCGCCACCTCCTCCGGTTTTCGCTTGACGCCAGAGGGCGAGATGCTCTCGGAGGAAGCGGCCAGCATGCGCAGGGGAGCTATCGAGGGGCGCGCCGATCTTCTCAGGTACCAGCGGGAAAGCCAGCGGGCCTTCCTTGAGGGAAATGTCCACTTCAAGGACAACACCGGCCACGACTTCTCCTGCCGCCGCCTCACCGCGGACATGGCTGCCCATTCGGGCCAAATCACGGGGCCCGTCACCGTATCAGGCCCGGAGGGAACGGTGCGGGCGCCTGGCGGAGCGCTTCTCTTCGCAAACAACAACACTCTGCAAGCAGTGGCGCTCGAACCCGGCGTCCAAGGCGAGGGGCCATCCGGGCGCATGATCTGCGACAAGCTCACCATGGCGATACGGCCTGACGGCGCCGTTGAAAGCCTGTCGCTTCAGGGCTCCGTGAAGCTTGACGGCGAACCCGGCCAGCAAACCGTTGAGACGGCGGTTGTTCTGCTGCGCCCGCGAACGGCTGGCGGCTGGGACTGGGAAGCCCCGGGAACGATGGCCGTGACGCGCCACAAGGATGTCCTGGCAGCTCCGTCCGGTACAGGGACTTTAGGCTCCGGGCCTTTCTGCGCATCGCTGCCGGGGCCTGTCACCGGCAAGGGGCCGTCGGGTGAATGGTCCGCGGACCACGCCGCGGTTGAAGGCGCGATCAGGCGCCTAGACGGGGCGGCGAAGCTTGTTAGGGCGGATGATACACTTTGGGCTGACCACGTCACGCTTCAGGAAAGCGGTGCCGCCGAGGCACAAGGAAACGTCAAGGGACGGCGCGAAACCAGGGGAGGCGCGCCCTTGACCTTCGCTTCTCAAAAAGCGTCGGCCGCGCCGAAGGTTTATCCACTGCGCCTGGAGGGTGCCTGCGTCGTAACCAGAGGCGCCATGCGCATAGAGGCACCGTTGATAGTCATCAAAAGCAATCAGGATGCCGAGGCTTCGGGTGGCGCCGTGTGCCGCTGGAACGGGCCCAAGGCCTCCGAGCGTACCCTAAAGGCGCCGTTCATAGCTTTTTACGGCGCCAAGCAAACCGTCCTGGCGCGCCAGGGGGCGCACGGCGAGGGCGATGGATACACCATTGACGCCGATGAAGTTGAAACGCTGCTGGACGCCGAGAACCGTCCGCTTGCCTACGTCGCCACGGGCGGGGCCAAACTGGCGAGCAATTCGCAGGACGCCTCGGGCGACCGTCTGACGTACCATCCTGGCGACGGGACCGGGGAAGCGGAATCCGAGAGCGGGCGCGCTGTTCTAGTCCAGAATACGCCATACCGCAGAGTTGAGGGAACTCGCGTGCTCTTCGGCCAAAAGAGCGTGAGTGTCCACCAGGGCGCTTCCGCCACACGGGGAGTGCTGGAAGCCTCCGTGCCAAAGGAGAAAAAGCCTAATGCCCGCTGAAGCCGCCCTTGAAACGCGCGATTTGGTGAAAACGTTTGGCAAGAGGACGGTGGTCAAATCCACCTCTCTTAGGTTTGACGCGGGGCGTGTCGTGGGCCTTCTTGGGCCGAACGGCGCCGGCAAGACGACCACCTTCCATATGGTGGTCGGGCTCGTTCAGCCAACTTCGGGAGAGATACTCCTTGACGGAAAAAGCCTCACTGGAACACCTATGTATCAGAGAGCCCGCGCCGGAATCGCCTACCTTCCCCAGGAACCGTCTATTTTCAGGCGGATGACCGTGGAGGAGAACCTCCTCGCCGTTCTCGAATTCACTGGCCTGCCGGCCGCGGAGCGGGTTGAGCGGGCAAGGCGCGTGCTGGAGGAGTTCGGCATCGCCCCGCTGGCCAAATCGCCCGCCTACGCCCTTTCCGGCGGCGAAAGGCGAAGAACCGAAATCGCCAGGGCGCTTGTACTTTCCCCCCGTTTTTTTCTTCTGGACGAACACTTCGCC
>JBBIMN010000193.1:0-4585 GCA_037444385.1 Acidobacteriota bacterium
CGTACCAACCGGCGCGTTCGCCAGTTCAACCGGCGAACTTGCCGGTTCAACAATCGAACTTGGCAGTTGAGCCGGCGAAACCGCCGGCTCAACTGCTGAAGTCGAAAGTCCAGCCGGCGGATGCGCCATTTTAACTTCCGGATTCGGCCATTCAATGGGCGTGTCCGCCAATGTGGCTAGCGAATCCGGGCTATGGGCCGGAAAACGCGCAACCGATCGTTTCTCAATGGGATGCAGCGTGGTGGGGACACCCGCTCAACCCGCCCGACTCCCTGAGTGAGACGGGGAGCGTTCCTAGCTTCATGGAGCATGCAAGCGGCGGATGCGGCCAGACGGTCCACCATTTTGCCAGCGATGGGCCGTGATACTTCCTCTTCCCGAGGAGAGCCTTCACGAGCCGCCGAAGCTCGCGCTTTGATCCCCGGAACCGGTTGGATTGCCCCCGCAACCGCCCTACGGGCACCTTCTCCCCCAGCGGGGGAGAAGGATGGGATGAGGGGGTGAGGTTCACGGGTTGGGCCAAGCGAGGGCGGACGTTCCAGCCATCCCTCACTTTCTGTTCGCGTCGGGCATGCCGCTTAAAACAGCGAAGGAGTTGAAATAAGCGGGTCAGCCTCTCAGGCGGGTCCGCCGTCCCCGGCTTGGTTTCGGGGCGCGCAAAGGCCGATTTGCAACCATAAGCTGTTGAAAAACAATGTTGACATGGACCGCAGGGGCGCTATTCTTGCGGCGGTCGGAGGTGGAATGGGTTCACCGCCGGTCCATTCAGCAATAAACAAGGAAACAACGGTATGGCAAGGGTTCTCATTCCTAAAAATCCGGATCAACTGATCAAACTGGCCAAGAGTATTGGCGCGAAGCACACGGCTGACGGCGCCGCCAGTCCGCTCGCCAGCCTTGATATGGTGGACATGGACGGCAAGACCGCCAAGGCGGACATCGAAAACCAAGCCGCCGCGAAGCTCTATCGGGACGCCGAGACAGCCACGGAGAATCGCGACCTGGCCCTGGGCAGCGACAACGTCGTCAAAGGCACCGTCGCCCACTACGTCCGCTCCGTCCGCGACGTGCTTCTGGGCCTCCACAAAGGCAACGAGCAAAAGCTGGGCGATTGGGGCTTTGAAGTGGACGCCAGCGCGCGCGGCGGCGGCGGTCAGCCCGCGCCCCCCAAGCCGTAGCGCGCTGGGAGACGGCCACGGCGGCGCGAGGGAAGGGACGCCGCCGCGTGGCGTCCCTACCGGGAGCGTGCGGGGCACGCTGACGATGGAAAAACTCCCGTTAAGTTGATCGGGCGCATGGGCACCTCCCATTTTGTCACCCGGCCCGCTTGTCCCGCTTGCCATTGCGGCAACGCGCGCGTGCTTTACCGCTGTTGCTTCACCGAGCCGCCGCTCAAGGAGTACCTGGAGGAGTTCTACTCTCCCCAAGGCGGGGTGGAGTTTGAGTACTTGGCGGGCGCCGCCTATTTGCTGCGGGAATGCGCCGCGTGCGGGTTGATCTATCAAGAGGAAATTGCCGATGGCCCGCTGATGAAGCGGCTGTACGAGAAATGGATTGATCCCGTCCGAGTATTCGCCCAACTCACGGAGCGACATGGAGTGCCGTACTACGCCTCGTATGCCCAGGAAATCATGCAGATCCTCGCGTTCTTGGGCAAGGTGCCAGCCCAAGTGAGCACTTTGGATTTTGGCATGGGGTGGGGCCGGTGGGCGCTGATGGCTAAAGCCTTTGGCTGCGATTCCCACGGCTTGGAATTGTCGGAACCCTGCGTGGCCTTCGCCCGCGCCAATGGCATCAAGACGTTGGAGGGAACGGAGTTGGGGCGGCACCCGTTTGATTTCATCAACACGGAGCAGGTCTTTGAACACGTTCCAGCTCCCGCGGAAACGCTAAACGCCTTGAAAGAGTCGTTGAAACCCACGGGATTGCTGAAGATCAGCGTGCCCGACGGCGGCGACATCAAACGCCGGTTGTCTCTCATGGACTGGAAGGCGCCCAAGGGTTCGAAGAATTCTCTCAATCCCGTGGCGCCGCTGGAGCACATCAATTGCTTTTCCCGGCAATCCCTCCGGCGAATGGCGGATCTAGCCGGTTTGGAAGAGGTGGTGCTTCCGCTTTCGTGCCAGTACCCCTTCCTCACCGGTTGGAGTGGCCTGCGCGCGAGCCTCGACAAAGTGTGGTTGCCCGTCAAACGCAGTCTCCTCAAGAGGGGGACGTACCTGTTTTTTCGCCGGGTCCAAAGGGATTAACTCCCGCGGCTCCCGTTGCGCCTAGCCTGCTGACTTCCCCCCGTGACTCCACCTCCAGCCCGTCCAGCTTGGGGATGCACCCTGCGAAATACGGCCCGCGTCCGCCGTTCTTTCCATGAACCCGGTAGGGCGACGCTCCCGCGGAGCCTCCAGCGCCGGGCAGAATGCGCGGCTCGGCCGGAGCCTCGCCCTACCGAGAAGGTTCCTGGCCCCCAGGCGCGTTTTCAGATCGTGGAGGCATTCCATGAACCCGGTAGGGCGACGCTCCCGCGGAGCCTCCAGTGCCGGGCAGAATGCGCGGCTCGGCCGGAGCCTCGCCCTACCGAAAAGGTTCCTGGCTCCCAGGCGTGTTTTTGAGAGTGTGGAGATTCGCCGATGATTTCTTCATGAATGAATTGCTGATTGAACCCGGCCGTATCGAGCGCGAATACTGGCGCGACTTGTGGCGCTACCGGGAATTGTTCTACTTTCTCGCGTGGCGCGACTTGCTGGTGCGCTACAAGCAAACCGTGGTGGGCGTGGCGTGGTCGCTCATCCGCCCATTGCTGACGATGCTGGTTTTGACGGTGGTCTTTGGCAAGTTCGGCAAGATGCCCTCGGGGGGCGTGCCTTACCCGCTGTTGGTCTTCTGCGGCATGTTGCCCTGGCAGTTCTTTTCCACCGCCCTCTCCGAGAGCGGCAACAGCCTGGTCAACAACTCGAACCTGATCTCCAAGGTCTATTTCCCGCGCCTGGTCGTCCCCGCCAGCAGCGTCATTACCAGCTTCGTGGATTTCGTGATCTCCGCCGCGTTTCTGGTGGCGCTGCTGCTCTGGTATCATTTTCCCCCTGCTCCCAGCTCCCTGCTGCTCCCCCTCTTCGTCCTGCTCGTCTTCGCCGCTTCTTTCGGCGCCGGATTGTGGGTCGCCGCGCTCATGGTGGAGTACCGGGACTTCCGTTTCATCGTGCCGTTTGTGGTGCAATTTGGCCTGTATGTCTCGCCCGTCGGCTTCCTGAGCGCCGTGGTGCCGGAGCAGTGGCGGCTGCTCTATTCCTTGAATCCGATGGTGGGCGTCATTGACGGTTTTCGGTGGTCCATCCTCGGCGGCCAGAACGCGCTCTACTGGCCCGGCTTTGCCGTGTCTGTGCTGACGATCCTCCTGCTCGTCATCACCGGGATCTGGTACTTCCGCCGCACCGAGCGGACGTTTGCGGATGTCATTTAGCGAAACGCTGAAACGCTGAAATCTCAAAATTCCGAAATGGAATTTCACATCATGGCATTACAGCGCACCGGCTTTGCGCGCTTCAGCGTCTCGATATTTCAGCGTGTCCGCGTTTCCGCATTTCGCGATTTGACTATGTTCGCGTGTTACGCTTTGCATCGTGAGCCGCCTGTCTGAAGAACTCCGCCAGCGAACCAGACGATACGCCTCGGCCGTGGTCCACCTGTATGCGGCTTTGCCGACCCGGCGGAAGGAAGTAGAGGTTTTGGGGCACCAACTCCTGCGGTCGGGGACCTCCGTGGCCGCTCATGCGCGAGAAGCCTCCCGCGCGCGCTCGGATGCCGAGTTTTGCTCGAAGATCGAAGGCGCGTTGCAGGAGGCCGACGAATCGGAACTCTGGCTCCAGCTTTTGCGGGAAGACTGCGGCATCGAAGGCGACGCCATCCGGCAACTGCTCCGTGAAACGGGAGAACTTATTGCCATTTTCGTGACGATGGCCAGCCGACTCAAGCAACACCGTCCCTAGCTTTCCGCTTTTCCGCATGTCGCCGATTCCGCTCCTCCACATTACGACCCCGATTTCAGCTTTTCAGTATCTTAGCTTTTCCGCGTTTTGATGAGCTCCTCCGTCATCGCCGTCGAGCACCTCTCCAAGCGCTACGTGATCGGCCACCAGCGCAACGGGCAGGATGGGCTGCGCCACCGGATTGAGGACGCCGCTCGCGCCCCCTGGCGCTGGCTGCGGGCGAAAAGCAGAACCAGGGAAATGCCGAAGAGCGGAAATGATCTCAGCGTTTCAGCGTCTCAGCGTGTCAGTGTTTCCCCTGCGCCTCCCACGCGCGAAGAGTTCTGGGCCTTGAAGGACGTTTCCTTCGAGGTGAACCAGGGCGAGGTGGTGGGCATCATCGGCCGCAACGGGGCCGGCAAATCCACCCTGCTTAAAATCCTCAGCCGGATCACGGAACCCACCGAAGGCCGCGTGCGGATCAAGGGCCGTGTGGCCAGCCTCCTGGAAGTGGGCACGGGATTCCATCCCGAATTGACCGGGCGGGAGAACATCTACCTCAACGGCGCCATCCTCGGCATGAGCAAGGTGGAGATCAAGGCCAAGTTCGACGAGATCGTGGCCTT
>JBBIMN010000194.1:0-4573 GCA_037444385.1 Acidobacteriota bacterium
TTCCACTGTATGCACGGTTGGATGTCGCCATATGGGGTTATGTGAATCGTCCCGGCGCCGACGCTGCAGCTCAATTCTCCAGGCTCCCAGTCGAACGGCGAATTGCCAACGTTCAGGCCGTCACTCCTGTAAAGTTGGGTGATGCCCTCGTCCGACGCTCTCAGTTCCAGCGGGTACTCCTCGCCGTCGTCCGAGAGGGTGATAACCGGATCAAAAAAGACCGGGTAATCGAACCTTCGGCCAATTGCCTGGATATCCTGAAGCTCTCCTTCATTGAGTTTCGTTACAGCGCATTTCAGGTAGACGCGCAGGTTTCTCTCTCTAAGGTAACCAAGCGTCCTCAGAAGAGCCTCGTGGGATCCTTGGACCTGGCTTAACGCCTCGGCCGTGGCGCTCGTGGCCCCGTGGATGGAGATTTCAAGGCAGTGAGGCGCCAGGGCTTGCAGGCGGGCGGCCAGCACGGGCGTGATGAGCGCCCCGTTGGTAAAGACGCGGGTCGCGAAATTGCGCTCCTTGGCCGCGGCGGCGATGTCCCAGAACTTGGGATGCAGAAGCGGCTCTCCACCCGTGAGAGAAAGGTACAACACTCCCATGTCCTTGAGCTGGTCCAGAACCCCAACCGTCTCTTCAAACGAGAGTTGAGAGGCTTTGGGGGCGGGTGGCCCGTTCTTGCGAGCTTGGTTTTTGCGGGCGATTGGATTGTAACAGTGGCGGCAGGAGAAGTTGCATTGGTAGGTAAGCTCGAGCATGGCGAAGATCGGGTGGGTTTTTCGAGTGGCGGTCGCGAAGAGCTGCTCGAGATAGGTCGCCATTCATTGCTCCGGAACAGGCTGCAATGCGCCGGATTTCGCAAGGTCCTCGTAGAAGGTCTCGGCGTCGCGGCGCGCCTCGTCTTCCGAAACGTCAAAATCGCGGCTGATATTGCGGGCCAGCTCGCCCAAAGGTTCGCCGGCGTGTTCCCAGAGGTAGCTTCCCACCTCGTTTAGAACCTCAATCTCGCCCTCCCGGTTATGGACAAGGACGGCCTGGCCTTCAATCAGGCGCCAGGAGACATCTGGATTGCGGCGGAACTTCTTAAGCTCGAACATGGTCACCTCGCGATGATATCCCAGAAACCAGCTTCCCTGCGGAAACGCAACTCGCGAACGCCAGCTTCGCGGCAGCAGCTTTCCACTAGCGGCAATAGTTTATCACGTCTCTTGGCCGGATCGGAAACAAACGGACAGCAGGCCATCGCCATTCCAACGGCTAGCCCAAGCGGCACGGGGGCCACGGCGTTGGCCGGGGCCTGCACTAGCCGGTAAAGGCCGCGAAGAGAGTAGGTGCCGCGGTCTTTGGCTCCCTGTGGAAACGTACCTTTGAATGGCGTCGTGGCCGCGCGCCAGCCGCGCTCCCCGCGAACGAGAAGCACCAGGTCGTCCGATAAGACCCGATAGCCTGGGCTCAAGGAAACGACTGTGCTCTTTCCCGCGCCTGATGGCCCGAAAAAAACGTAGGCGCGGCCGTTTCTGGCAAGCCCGGCGGCGTGAAAGATGAATCCGCTCCGGTCCAGGGCCAGGTCAGCCAGGCTCCAGCGCAGGTAGTTTTCGATGGCCATGAGCGAATCTTCGGCATCAGCCGGCGCGGAAAGGCGCAACAGGCCAAGCTTTCCCTTTCGCCGCGCCGCGAAGTTGTGAGAAACAAGAATTGGCGCCCCTCCATCTTGCCGCTCTTCAAGCCTCAACAAAGCCCCAGCCGCGTGGTCAAGGTAGCGCGGGCTTCCCGCCTCCAGCATCACTCTATGGTTCGGCGGGGCGTTCGTCACAAAGGGGGCGTAACGTTCTTGAAGGGGCTCAAGAAGAATGGGCTGGATACCGGCTACATTGATCGCAATGCCGCCAACATCAATAGTTATCTGGCCGATTCCCAGTGGGGCCGGCTTGCCGTTGAAGGAGCCAGGCTCCGGGAAATAGTCGCTCATGGCCGAGGGCCTAGCGTTCCTTTAGCCTTGGTGGCCGGCCAGTGGGCGGCGCCGCCATAGCGGCGTGGCCCGTTTCAACGGCCGAACTCCCATTTTGTAAATCGCCAAGTTCGGAAGCCGAAAAAAAGAAGGCGATTTCGTTAGCGGCGTTTTCCGGGCTGTCACTGCCGTGAATGGCGTTATGCTGAATGTCCGTCCCGAAACACCCGCGAATCGTATCCTTCGGCGCTTTGCGCGAGTCTGTGGGCCCCATGGCCTCGCGAAGGCGCGCCACCGCCTCATCGCGCTCGAGACAAGCCACCACGGCCGGCCCAGACGTCATGAATAGAACGAGATCTTTGTAAAACGGGCGTTCCCGGTGGACCGCATAGAAGTTTTGGGCTTCGGGAACATTCAGGCGGACCTGGCGCATGGCCACGATCCCGAACCCATCGTCCAGAATTCTTTGCAGGATGCGCCCCTGGAACTTGGCCCTTACGGCGTCCGGCTTGATTATTGTTAGCGTGCGCTGGATCATGCCTCAGCCCCTGGCCAAGCCGCCGCCGTACTCTCTGGCCGCGTCGCTTCCAAGCTGCAAGGCTTTCTTGTTCATTTCTTCGGTGCCTTTGGGAACTCTGGCCAGCACAGCCTTTTCGAGGGACTCCCTGCTGACGATGCCCGTCAGCTCGCGAAGCAGGCCCAAGGCTACAATATTCGCAACGAATTCCTTGCCCACTTTTTCCCTGGCGATTCTGGTGATCGGGGCTTTCACGGAGCGGTACAAAGAGGGGATTTCGGCCGGCACCAGATCGCTGTCCGCGACGACGATACAGGTAGTGGGGCAATCCTTGAGATATTTTTGCGCCGCCACCTCGGTGAAGAGCAGGAGCAGGTCTATGTTTGTCGCCTTCGGGTAGTCAATCTCGGAGTCCGAAATAATGACTTCGCTCTTGCTCGCCCCGCCCCTGGACTCCGGGCCGTATGACTGGCTCTGAACGGCGTTCTTGCCCTCGAAGATGGCGGCCGCTTCAGCCAGAATGACGCCTCCGAGAACCAGACCCTGCCCGCCGGAGCCCGCCAGCCGAATTTCGTAGCGCTTGCCCATATTAGTCCCTCGCCTTCAGGCTATCTATCAGTTTGCCGTACTCCGAGCACCATTCGGTCCGCTGCGCTTGGTGCAGCACGCCCACCGGGAATTTGCCGGTTTTCTGCTCCGGCGCCAGCTTGTCCGCGGCCTTGATGTTGTAGGTCATCTCCTTGTAGCGGTCCATCATGTCAGCGGCCGACCCCCACCTGTTCTGCCGCCCGAAGTAGGTAGTGCACTGCGACCAGGCGTCAACGACCGAGAAGCCGGTGTTCTCGAGGGCGGCCACGATCATCCTGTCCATTGCGACGGCATCGAGGTCAAGGGCGCGTGCCACGAATGTGGCGCCGGCCGCCTTGGCCATCTCGCAGACGTCGAACGGGTCCTCGATGGCGCCGTATGGCGCCGTGGTGCCGCGCGAGCCCTTGAAAGTCGTTGGCGATGCCTGGCCGCCGGTCATGCCGTAGATGTTGTTGTTGTAAACGATCAGCGTGATGTCAATGTTGCGACGGCACGTGTGGATGAAATGGTTGCCGCCGATTGCCATCGAATCGCCGTCGCCGGCCACGACCACGACGTGCAGCTTCGGGCTGGCCACCTTGATGCCTGTCGCGAAAGCCAGCGCGCGCCCGTGCGTCGTATGGAGCGTGTTGAAGTCCAGATATCCAGGCGTACGGCTCGAACAGCCTATCCCGGAGACGACCACCACGTCGTCTTTTTTCCACTGGAGCTTGTCTATGGCCCTCAGAATTGACTTGACGATGGTTCCGTGGCCGCAGCCGGGGCACCAGATGTGTGGCATCTTCTCTTTGCGCAGGTACTCAAAATAGTCCATCGGCATGGCTTATTCCCCCACGATTGCGGAGAGGATCCTGGAAGGCTGAATAGGTTCGCCGTTGACCAGGTTCACGCCGGAAATCTTGACGGCGTGCCCCAAAACGCGTTCGACGATCATAATGTATTGCCCGAGATTCATTTCCGGGACGATGACCTTTTTAGCCTTCGACGCGGCGGCTTGCAGCGCCGCGTCTGGAATTGGATAGAGTGTAATCGGGCGGAAGAGCCCGGCCTTCACGCCGCGTTCCCGCGCGTCATCAACGGCGCGCCGTGCTGAACGGGCGGTGGAACCATAGGCCACCACCAGCACATCGGCGTCCGCGGTCTTGTACTCCTCGTACTTCAAAAGCTTTTCCTTGTTGCGCTCCACTTTCTCCAATAGCCGGCGGTTGCCTTCTTCCATGATCTCCGAGTTGCCTGTCGGGAAGCCGGTTCTGTCGTGGTTGAGGCCGGTAATGTGATAGCGGTAGCCCTCTCCAAAATCGGCCAGGTCAGGGACTAGATCGGGGCCTGGCTGATAGGGGAAATAGGGTTCGCCCGGTTTCGCGGCGGGCTTCCTTCTGTGGACGATGTTCAGCTCTTCCTGCGCCGGAATTTCTATCTTTTCCCGCATGTGCGCCGTTATTTCGTCCATCGCCAGGACCACGGGGGTCCTCAGCATCTCGGCGTAGTTGAAGCAGTCCACGGTGCCGTAATAGACCTCCTTGATCGAG
>JBBIMN010000195.1:0-2268 GCA_037444385.1 Acidobacteriota bacterium
TTGATCTTTCTGTTGTCCAGCGCAAGGCACCCGGAGAGACGCAATGGATGAAGGTGGCCGGGCCGTTGCCCCCGGGCGCCGCGGAGGCGCTCGATTCGCGTCTTCCGCGCGGCGCCACGACCGCCCTGTACAGGGTCTACTACCAGACCGCCGCCGGCACGCCCGGCCCGCCATCTGAACCGGCCGAGGTAAAACTGGCGAAATAGAATAAGGATAGGCGCGCTTGACAGGATTGGGCCAGGTACGCGATGATCAAACCATCAAAGGAGGCGAAAATGAAAAAAGGCCTGATGAGAGCGGGTATCTTGGCAGTGGCGATCCTTGGGACGGTCCTCACTTTCGGCGCAGCGCCGCCGAGCACAATCTGGAACGCGATCAACGCGCACGAGGTGGCGGCTCAGACCACCGTGGGCCTTCTTGGAACGGCGGACTCCACCACCGTCCCCGGCCTGCTGGTGGCGACCATGACACACGCAGAAAAACTGGACGCCGCCATTCTCGGGCTGAGGGGCGTGGATACGACCACGTTGGACTCAGCGGCGCTCAACGATTACACCCAGCACTTTTTGGATCTTTTCAGTACGGTAGCCCAGCTTCACGACTCCGTTGCCACCCTCGGCTACAACGATTTGGCCGCGGAATTCCAGACCTGCTGGTCCGACGCGCTTTGCATCTTCTGGCATCAGAGCGATCTCGATCCTCAATTCGCGGCCGCCTGGGGCGCGCTTATAGCCAACGCCAAGCCGCCGCAACAACTTATTGACTCCATCAACGCCAAACCGCCGCAGCAACTTATTGACTCCGTGTACCTCAAACAGTAGCAGCAGCCTTAACGCGGGCTTTTACTAATCCGAGAGGGCAGGGGCTGCCCCCTTCCCTCTCGGCGCTCCTGCCTGCGCCGCGTTGCCACGCGGCCTCTTCATTTAGGCATTTCCCTGCCTAGCTGTGGTATCCTCTTACTGGAGGACCAAGCTTGAGGAAAGCGACAGATCCGTCTTCCATCCTGAGAACCGCCGGATCGCTGCTTCTAGGTTTCACGCTCATTCAGCTTTCCGTGTTCGCCGCCGGCCCGGGTCTTCTTCCATCCCAGCTTCAACACCGCGTGTGGACCTCTGACCAGGGCCTTCCCCAGAACTCGGTGCAGGCGATCACACAGACGCCGGACGGCTACCTCTGGCTGGGCACGCAGGACGGGTTGGCGCGCTTTGACGGCGTCGTGTTCTCGGTCTTTGACCATTCGAACACCGCCGTCTTTCTTTCCAACAACGTGACCGCGCTGAAAGAGGATGGCGCCGGCGGATTATGGATAGGTACCGAGGGCAGCGGCCTCATTCACTACTTTGCGGATGGACGTTTCGCCCGCGCCGCCCCTCCCGCCGGGATTTCATGGCAGGACATCCGCTGCCTTTTCCGTGACAGCCACAGTGCAATATGGGTCGCGCCCGCGCACGACAGCAGGCTCATTCGGCGTTCTGTGGTCCCTGATAGCGGAGATACCCAGGCCCCGCTTGTCGTGCAGACAAATGGGGCCGCGACGGCAATCTGCGAAGACAAGGATGGCACCATTTGGTTCGGGACCTATTCCGGAGGCCTATACAGCCTCAGAGGCACTACGCCCAAGCTTTTCACCAGCGCCTCCGGGACAATCACTCACAGGGTCTACGCTCTGCTTTGCGATCATGCTGGAAATATCTGGATTGGGACTGAGGGAGAGGGGCTGCTTTGCCTGCGAGGCGGCTCTCTCGAAAGATTCGGCCCTGCGGAGGGCCTGCCGGAACTCAATATATACAGCCTGTTGGAAGACGGCCATGGGACGATATGGGCCGGCTCCTACGGCGGCGGCCTTTTCCGTAAAGATGGAGGACGGTTCATCAGATACGCAAAGGCCAGCGGGTTAAACAATGACGTGGTGCTTTCTCTTTTCGAGGACAGGGACGAGAACCTCTGGGTTGGCACCAACGGCGGCGGCCTCAACCAACTCAGCGCGGCGCTCTTCGCGTCTTTTGGAGTGCCCGAGGGACTTTCCGAGGACATGGTTTCATGCGTCCTCGAAGCAAAAGACGGCACTCTCTGGGCGGGCACCTACGGCGGGGGTTTGAATCGTTGCCGTAACGGCGTCTGGTCAGCGCTGACCGCTCGAGACGGATTGTGTGACAACACGGTGTACGCCTTGGCTGAAGGCTCTTCCGGGGAGATATGGATCGGCACCGGCCACGGGGCATGCAGCCTGAGGGATGGACGCTTTCGAACCTTGAGCGACCACGACGG
>JBBIMN010000195.1:2278-4568 GCA_037444385.1 Acidobacteriota bacterium
CGGTGTGCTATATCGCACCCATTCACCGCGGTTTACCACGACGGCCTGCCCAGCAACATGGTATATGCGATCGCCTGCGCTCGTGATGGCACGGTTTGGTTTGCAACCGGGAGCGGAGCGGCTTCTTACCACAATGGCCGGGTTGAACAATACACCGAGAAAAACGGGCTTATGTCTCATACTGTCGTCAGCCTGCACATTTCCCGTGACGGCGCTGTTTGGGCCGGAACCTATCGCGGCCTTTACAGGTTGCGCGGCGGACAGGCCGAACCCGTTGTCATGGCCGGCCCCGCCGTTCCGCCTAAAGTATTCTCCATCCACGAGGAGGCGGACGGAACGCTGTGGCTCGCCACCTACGGCCAGGGTCTTCTCCGTTACAAGGACGGCTCATGGCAGACGGTGGATACCGGCAAGGGCCTTTTCAACGATTATCTCTATCAGATACTCGAGGATGGCGACGAAAACTTTTGGATGACGTGCAACAAGGGGATTTTCCGCGCTTCGCGGGACGAGCTTGAACGCGCCGCCGCGGGAGGGCCACCCGCCAACTGCCGCCTCTTCGGCAAGGATGACGGGCTCAGAAGCCTGGAATGCAACGGCGGGACACAGCCAGCGGGTTGCGTGGCAAGGGACGGCCGGCTCTGGTTTCCCACCACAAAGGGCCTGGCTGTTCTCACCCTCATGGCGTTCAAGCCCGAACCGCCCCCGCCGGTGGTTTTCGAGTCGCTGTTTTACGACCGCAAGGCCATCGCCCTTGCGCCAACCCTCAGCCTCCCGCCGGGGCGCGGCGACCTGGAGGTCCAGTTCACGGCCCCGTCTTTCACGGCCTCCTCGCGGCAGGCTTTCAAGTTCAGGCTGAACGGTTATGACGCAGATTGGGTTGAAACTCGCGACCGCCGGACCGCCTACTACACCAACATTCCGCCGGGTTCGTACACTTTCGAGGTGCTCGCGGCCTCGAAGGACGGCGTCTGGAGCGAGAAGGCCGCCGCGCTTGCAATCATCATCGCCCCTCATTTCTACCAGACCACGGCTTTTTACCTTCTATGTTCCGTCTCGCTGGCTCTGATGGGATTCGGCCTCTATCTGCTCAGAGTGCGCCGGCTGAAGGCGCGGCAGCGCGAGTTGGAAGCCCTCGTTGACGTTCGCACCGCCGACCTTCAGCGCGCGCTTGGGACGGTGCAGGCGCAGGAGCGTGAACTGGAAACCTTCAATAAAGAGCTTGAACGCAAGGTCAGGGAACAGCTCGAAACGATCCTTCGGAGCAAGAGGCTGGCGAAGTATTTTCCGAGAAAACTGGTGGATTCGATCCTCGGTTCGTCGCGGGACGCCGAGCTTAGGAGCGAACGCAGGCTCATAACAATTTTCTTCACCGACCTCGCTGGTTTCACTGTCATGACGGAGATCGTTGAGCCAGAGCGTTTGACATCAGTTGTCAACGGCTACCTCACCAACATGGCCGCGATCATTGAGGAGCACGGCGGCACGCTGGCGCGCTTCATGGGGGACGGCGTCCTCGGATTCTTCGGGACGCCCGACGAGATGCCCGGCGAGGCGCAAGCCGGGAGCGCCGTCAGGATGGCCATGGCGATGCAGGCCAAGATGGCCGAACTGAGAGCGCAATGGCGCGCCGAGGGTCTGCACCAGGAACTCGCGTTGCGCATAGGCATCCACCAGGACTACGTGACGGTCGGCAACTTCGGTTCGCCCGAACACATGGAGTACACCGCGCTGGGGCGCGGGATCAACTTGGCCAAACGGCTGGAGACGGCCTGCCCCCCCGGCAAGATCCTAGTTTCATCCGCGGTGCAGGCCAAGACGGAATTGCTCTTCGCCTACGGCCAGCCGGAGATGATGCAGTTAAAAGGCTTCGCGCGGCCTCTGCCCGTCTACGCATTGGATCCAGAAGCGCCAATGCAAGCAGGTCCGGGGGCTTGACGGGAGCGCGCCGATGACAGTCTTTCGCCACACGACGCGCCTCAACGTCCCGGTTGCGGAGGCCTTCGCGTGGCAGGAGCGCGAAGGCGCGTTCGAGCGGCTGGTTCCGCCTTTTTCACGCGGCATTGATGGATGAAAGATTGCAAGGCCCGGTCAACGTCGTCGCGCCCAATCCCGTGACAAACCGGGACTTCGCCAAGGCTTTGGGAAGGGTATTGCGCCACCCTGCTTTTTTCCATTACCAGCGTGCGCCGTTGAATCTGCGCTTGGAGAAATGGGCCGCGCCCTTCTTCTTGACAGTTGCCGCGCAATCCCGTCGCGCCTCACTGAAACGGGTTTTAAGTTCGTGGCG
>JBBIMN010000196.1:0-252 GCA_037444385.1 Acidobacteriota bacterium
TTCTATGGCTCAAAACCTGAAGCGAGCGAAAGTCCCTGAAGATGACCATCTCTTGAGCCGCAAATGGGATGGCCCACAAAAGCGCCAAGGCAAAAGCCACTCCCAACTTTTTTGCCATCATGACACCTCCAGGCGGCACCCCTGGGCCTCTGGCGCCGCGGCCAGCAATCGTCCTCCTTCTTCAACGATGGCCTTCTCGATTGATTCCCTGTGTCTGGAGGGAACGAGGAAAACGAGGCACCCGCCCCCTCC
>JBBIMN010000196.1:278-4565 GCA_037444385.1 Acidobacteriota bacterium
ATGCTTTCAGCAAGCGGCGTAAGAATCCCCTGGGCGAGCACAGCGCGATTTTCCATTTCCATGTTCATCGCCTTCCCAGCTTTTTGCCACTCCCTTGATTCCAGCGCCGCGGCCACGTCGCCCGCCGCCTTGGCTATCCTGGAAAGGGCTGCATTGACGGCTCCTTCGCCATCCATAAAACCCTTATAAATAATCCAGTTGGTGGCAGCGGAGATGCGCGATTCTCCTGTATATACAACAACAATGCGCCTTTTAAGCTCCTCCACGTCCGTTTCAAGACGGCGAATCCGTTCGCCCCCGCTTCCGTACGTTATCACGAGCGCGCCACCAAGAACAGCGGGCCAAAAATCCTGAACCCCGGTAGGAATTCCCAGTTGGGCGGCCTCCAAATCCCGGCAGAGCGCAACCAGCCTTTCCGGGCTCTCTCTGGCGCCGGTCGCCGCGCCCAGAGCCTTCGCCATCGCGATTGAGAGAGCTGAAGAACCCCCGAGCCCCGCTCCGGCCGGAGAGCCGCTTCTGGTCTCAAGCCGCCATCCGCCCTCAAGCCCGTAGGCTTCGCAAAAACGCTCCAATAGAGGCAAAGGCCCTCTCTTGCCGCCTGGCTTCCAATGATATTCCGTCTTGAAGTCGCTGGAAGAAAGCACGATGACGTCACCGGGCCATCTGCTAAGAACCGCTTCGGCCCGCAGCGACAGCGCGACATTGACGGTGGCGCTCCCCTCGACCAGCAGCCCTAAAGGCCAGAGGTCAAGAGTACCCCCCGCTAGATCCGCTCGAACTGGCGCGCTGGAAACAATCCGCTCAACCACTAATGCATAGCCTCCCGCGCCACCGGCGTCACGGAAACTTGCTGGAAGCGCCGTTCGCTAACCCCCTAATTATATCGCGGAGACCGGAAGCTTTGGGGCCGTAAGGGTCGGCCGCAAGAGCCCTCCTGAAGTAGCCCAGGGCCGCCGCCGCGTCGTCCTTGCCGTTGAGGTACAAGGAGCCCAATGTAGCGAGATAGTCCGGGTTGTTTGGCTGAATTCTTATCGCCCGCTGGTACTGCATGATCGCCTCGTCCACGCGGCCCTGCTGGTACGCGATGCTTCCCAGATTGGCGCAGGCCTCGTGCTTCGTCGGATCCAAAGAGAGAGCCTTCGTAAACGAAAACCGCGCCTTGTCCATCTCGCCCGCGCGGGCTTGCACTACTCCGAGTTCGAAATAAATATCGGCGCTCTCCAGGCCATTTGACAGTGCTTTTTCGAGCAGCGGCCTGGCTTCGGCCAACCTGTTCTGCGACACCAAAAGCTCCGCCAGGCTTGACGTCGCCTCGCGCATCGCCGGGTTGACGGCCAGCGCCGCTTTGTACTCTTTTTCGGCCGAGGCGGCGTCGCCAAGGCGTTTGAAAACGGTGCCGAGGTTCAGGTGAGCCGAGTCCATCTGCGGCTTTAAGCGGACCTCCTCAAGGAAGCATGCTTTGGCTTGTTCGAGCTTTCCGCGCCCGAGATAGGCGCCTCCGAGGATGGAAAGCGCTGGCACGTTTTGGGGGTTGCGCTTGAGGACGCCCAAAAGCAACGTTTCGGCCCGGTTGAAATCGCCCGCGGCAAGTTCCTCCTGAGATTGGTTAAGCTCCGTTTCGATTCCGATGGCGTCCTTGGGGTCCAAAAGCGACTTGGGTGCTTCGCCTGGCGCGGCACCGGCAAGGTATCCGAGGCTGACCAAAGCCTTAAGCGCTTCCGCGTTGGAAGGGTCTTTCAGCATAGCCTCGACTTTTTGGTACTCGGCGGGGTTTGGCTTCGGGTAGCGCGCAAGCGAGGCTTCCAGATTTTTTGCTTCGGCCTGCCGCGCGGCAAAAAGGTTTTCGGACTCGCCCTGAAGCCAACGGTATAGTTCCGGGCGCGGAGCTTCAATGTACTTGTATTCCGGCGTGACCATGGCGCGTAGCGGCGCCCACCCGTAGGTGAAAAAGCCGTGAAACGATTCGGCGTAGACATCGCGTGGCGGCACGGTCTTTCCGTGAATCATCGGCACGAGGCTCTTGCCATCGAACCCATCCGCCTTGACGCCCAACAGATCGAGCACCGTCGGCGCGACATCCGACAGGCCGCAAAGCTCCATCACCTTTGTCTCCTCTGGTATGTGCCCGGGCCACGAGAAGATCAGCGGCACTCTCAGCGCGTAGTTGTAAAGAAATATCCCGTGCTGCTTTTCGCCGTGCTCGCCTAGCCCTTCACCGTGGTCGGCCATGACCGCCACCAGCGCGCCATCAAATCGCCCAAGGCGCTTGAGCCCTTCAAGCAAGACGCCGATCTGAGAATCCATATAGGCGATTTCGCCGTCGTAGGGCCTTTCCTTAAAGCGCGAGGCGAACGGCTCCGGTGGATTGTACTCGTAATGCGGGTCGTAATAATGGACCCAGAGGAAAACAGGCCCCTCGGTTTTCTTAACATGGGCTAATGCGGCAGCGGTCACCTCTTCCGCGCGGCGCTCCTCTGGTGAGCCGCCTCCCCGTGGCACAAGGGTCATGTGGTCGTCGTATACGTCAAAATCCCTTGCCAAGCCGCGGTCGCGCGCCAGTATGGTTGACGCCACAACCGCCACCGTCGTGTAGCCACGATGCTTAAAGATCGTGGCCAGCGTAGGCACGTCGTCTTTGAGCTTCAGCCCATTGACGCGCAGGTTGAGCGTGCTGGGAAGGCGGCCCGTCATAATGGTCGCGTGAGACGGCAAGGTCAACGGAACGTGGCTCTGCGCCTCGAAAAACGCCGCGCCGGATTTCGCAAGCTGGTCTATCACTGGCGTTTGCGCGAACGAATAACCCGCGTACCCCATATGGTCAAAACGGGTCGTGTCGAGAGTTATCAAAATCACCGATGGCAACGGCGCCGGCGGACCTTCGGCTCTCGCCCCAAAGCAGGCAATGGCCAATAGCAGCGTTGCTACCCCGGCACCGATAAGGTTGACTCTTTCCAGCGGGCTTCTTCGAAGCGGGAATGGGCGGGCAACGAGGCCGGAGCCCCGAGCCTTCCCGCGAGAGCCACTATCCAGGGTTGGCTTTGCCAAGCCGGGTGTTGGGCGGGAAGGGGCAAGCCTCTTCCCGCCCAAGCTGAACCATAACCTTTTCATGGGTTCGCTGTTCTCTTTAACATCCATTCAGCCAAAACGCTCACAGCCTGGCGGTCAACGATGGCCGACGGCCCTCTTTCAGGATCCACGCCTTGGAGAAAATGGCCAGCGCCCTCTATCAAAACGGACTCTTGTCCCTGCGCGAGGACTGGGGACGTGATGTCCTTGTGAAAGGGTTGGACCATCGCGTCCTTGGCTGGGTAAGCTAGGAGAGCCGGGACTTTGGCAACAGTCTTCAGCAGGCTCAGCGGGTCCAGCGCCGCCATCTCCCTCAACACTGGAAGATAGCGTTTACGGCCCTGGTAGGTGGCCCACTCCCCCTTGCCCTTCAGCTCTGCGCCTAAGTTGTCGAGTTCCGCGTAGGCTTTGCGCACGTCATCGGGGTTGCTCAACACTCCGGCCTGTTCCTTCCACAGCCTCAGCACTCCCTTGCCCGGATACCCCACGAGCACCAAGCCCGCCGGTTTAAAGGCATCCGCAGCCGAGGCGGCGGCCCATCCTCCGATGCCGGTGCCGAAGAGAAATATGCAGTTGGGTTTGATTGCGCTTTGCCCTTGAAGCCACCGCGCCAGCGCCGCAACGTCGCCGGCGCGGTCGCTGAAACCATACGTCTCCTCATCCCCCGTGCTTTCACCAACGCCTCTAGTGTCGTACCTTAGGCTCGCGATCCCCTTCTCGGCCAAAAGGTAGGCAAGCTGCTTCACAGGAGCGGACTGCGCGCCACCGCCGGGAACGTTTCCATCCCTGTCCATCGCCGCGACTTCTTGAATAATCAGCGCCGCCGGGAATGGCCCCTGCCCGCCGGGAAGCGTAAGCGTCGCGCCAAGTGTCACCGCTCCAGATGCCACCCTCTCGGTCTTCTCGGTGAATGAAGACTTCTCAAGGATTTCAGAGTGGTAAACGCGCGGTTCGGCTTTGGCAAAAGGCTGCGGCTTGTACTTGGCCAGAAGGGCGACGACACCGTCCATCGGCACCGTTATCATCACCACCTTTCCCGCCTTGTCAACCCAGAAGGACGAGTAAAGTCCCTCTGGAATACGAACGTCGTAGTGTTTCAGCAGGCAATTCTGGCCAGAAAAGCTCGTCGCTTCCACGCCCAGACATTCGATAGTTCCCGGCCGGTACTTCATGAACTGGGGAAAGGCGATGTAGCCTTTCCACGAGGGGCCTTCTCCGGCC